>NZ_JBEZBN010000011.1:0-130366 GCF_040647115.1 Streptomyces sp. NPDC044571 | reverse complement strand
GCTTCCCGGCAGTCTGTTGTCTTTCCGGGGCGGGCCGGGCAGTCAAGGGTGGCCGAAGGCCATCGCGAAGCGACGCGACGAAGGAGCGCCCTTGACGGCCCGGACCGACACGGAAGGACAGTGGACTGACGGGACGCCCCCGAACCCCCACCGACCCCGGGTGCGGGCATCCCGACCACCCCGACCCCGCCTCGCCCTCCGACCCCGGGTACGGCCTCCCGCCCCCCAAGCCCCCCAAGCCCCCCGAAGCCCCTACCCACGCGAACCCCCCACCCCCCTAGCCTGTAGCCATGACCCGTGAGATCGGCAAGGCCGAGATGGACCAGATCGACGCGTTCCAGGCCGTCCTGCGTTCCCTGCGCGTGTGGGACGGGCCGCTCCCCGGCTTCGATGCCGGCGCCGCGCCCGCCGAACCCCTGCCCCTGTTCCGGGAGTGGTTCCTGCACGCGGCCGCGGCCGGGCAGGCCGAGCCGCACACCATGAGCCTGGCGACGGTGGACGGGGCGGGGCGTCCCGACGTGCGCACCCTCATGCTGCACGACGCCGACGCGCACGGCTGGCACTTCGCCTCGCACTCCACCAGCGCCAAGGGGCGGCAGCTGGCCGGGCACCCCGACGCCGCGCTCGGGTTCTACTGGCCGGCGGTCGCCCGGCAGATCCGGATCCGCGGGCGGGTCACCCCGTGCGGGCCGCAGGAGAGCCGGGCGGACCTGGCGGTCCGCTCGCGGGGTGCGCTCGCGGCGGCGCTGACCGGGCGGCAGAGCGAGGTGCTGGGCTCCGTGCAGGAGCTGGCGGAGGCTTCGGCAGCCGCCTGGGAGCGGGCCGGTACCGAGCCTGACGCGCCCGCTCCGACCTGGACCCGGTACGTACTGGAGGCCGCCGAGGTCGAGTTCTTCCAGGGCGATGCGGCGCGCCGGCACATCCGGCTGCGGTACCGCCGGACCGGGGACGGCACCGGCTGGACCCGGGAGCTGCTCTGGCCGTGACCGGCGCGGCTCACTGCGGCCGGAAGACCGCCACCCGCACCCCTTCGGCCGCTTCCCGGAAGGTCACCTGCAGGGGCATGTCGATGCGGAGGTCCGCGGCATGGCAGTCCACCACCTCGGTCATCATCCGCGGCCCCTCCGCCAGGTCGACGACGGCCGCCGTGTAGGGGACGCGGGTCCCGAACGGCGGGAGGTCATTGCGGTGGACCACCGACCAGGTGTAGAGGGTGGCGCGGCCGCTCGCCGGTTCCCAGGCGACCCGGTCCTCCCCCGCCCAGCAGAACGGGCAGAACTCGCGCGGGTAGTGGTGCGCCCGTCCGCAGGCGCCGCAGCGGCGCAGCAGGAGTCGGCCCTCGGGTGCCGCGTCCCAGTAGGGGCGGGTGAACTCGTCGATCTCCGGGAGGTCGTACCGCACCGTACTCACAGGAAGAGTCCGATCGCCGCGTCGAGGGACCAGGTCTGCCAGCTCATGGCGAGGAGGGCGACGAGCGAGATGAGCGCCATCATCGCGTTCTGGCCCTGTTCCGCCCAGTCGTGGATCATCAGCACCAGGTAGACGAGGTTCAGCAGCAGCCCGCCGGCCAGGGCGATCGGGGTCAGGAAGCCGAGGACCAGGCCGAGGCCGAGGGCGAGTTCCGCGTAGACGACGATGTACGCCATCAGGCGCGGGCGCGGCTGGACGACCTTCTCGAAGCCGCCCTTCACGAACGGCCAGCGGTGTTTGCCGGCGACGTCGGCCGCCCAGGCGATACCGGTGCCGCGTTCGAACCAGCCCTTCTTGTCCTTGTGCCGCCAGCTCTCCAGCCACCACAGTCCGAGGCCTGCCCGGAGCGCGGCGAGCCACTCGGCCCCACTGAGCCAGATGGTCCGCATCGGCCCTCCCCTCTCTTATCTGACGGTACGTCAGTTCAGCTGATCGGGGCCGATCCCGCAAGGGCCCCGACCGGCCCCCGCTGCGCCGCCCGGCTGACACCCGGCCCCCACCCGACCGCCGCCCGGCCGACGCCCGGCCACGCCACCCGGCCACCCCTCCCCGGGCCCCACACCCGTCGTGATCGATCCGCAACCGATTCCCTCCTTGTCCGAGACCCATCAACGCTGTGTGTCGATACGCTCACACCTCATGCCCGGAGTCCCCACAGCCCCCGACATGACCACCCAGCCCCGCCCCGTGTACGTGATCGGCGCCGGGCCCGGCGGCCTTGCCGCGGCCGCCGCGCTGCGCGCCCGCGGGGTCCGCGCAGTGGTGGTGGAGAAGTCCGACGCGGTCGGTTCCTCCTGGCGGGGCCACTACGACCGGCTCCACCTGCACACCACCCGCCGGCTCTCGGCGCTCCCGGGCCTGGCGATACCGCGCCGATTCGGCCGGTGGGTCTCGCGGGACGACGTGGTGCGGTACCTGGAGAAGTACGCCGAGTTCCACGAGCTGGAGCTGGTCACCGGCGTGGAGGTGACCCGGATCGAGCGCGCCGCCGACGGGGAGGGCTGGCTGCTGCACGCCTCCGGCGGGCGGACCCTGGCCGCCCGCGCGGTCGTGATCGCCACCGGGTTCAACCACACGCCGGCGCTGCCCGACTGGCCGGGCCGGGACACGTACGGCGGGGAGCTGCTGCACGCCCGCGACTACCGCAACGCCCAGCCGTACGAGGGCCGGGACGTGCTCGTCGTCGGGAGCGGCAACACCGGCGCCGAGATCGCCGTCGACCTGGTCGAGGGCGGGGCCGCCCGGGTCCGGCTCGCCGTGCGCACCGTCCCGCACATCGTGCGCCGCTCCACCGCGGGCTGGCCGGCCCAGCGCACCGGGATCCTGGTGCGGCGGCTGCCCGTACGGCTCGTGGACCGGCTCGGTGCGCTCACCGCCAAGGCGTCCGTGCCGGACCTTACGGCGTACGGGCTGCCCCGTCCCACCACCGGCCTGTACAGCAGGGTCAAGGAGGGGGCGATACCGGTCCAGGACGTCGGCCTGATCGAGGCCGTGCGCTCGGGCCGGGTCGAGCCGGTCGCCGCCGTCGCCTCCTTCGAGGGCACCGAGGTGGTGCTCGCGGACGGCTCGCGGATCACCCCGGACGCGGTGATCGCGGCCACCGGGTACCGCCGCGCCCTGGAGGGGCTGGTCGGGGATCTGGACGTGCTCGACGGGCGCGGCCGCCCCCGCACGCACGGCGCCCGCACCCTCGCGCAGGCTCCCGGCCTGTACTTCACCGGCTTCAGCAACCCCATCAGCGGCATGTTCCGGGAGATGGCACTGGACGCCGAGAAGATCGCCAGGGCGGTGGCGCGCGGGCTCGGCATCCCGGCCCGGCGGCGGCCGGCCCCCGAGCCCGGCACCGGTCTGCCCCCGGTCGACCCCCTGGCCTGAAAGGCACCCCCGCCGCCCGCTCCCGAACCTCGGCCGAATCCGGTCCTGGACCGGGCCCGAAGGGATCTGCCACCGTTCCACACATCACCTCCACCAGCTTTCCTACGCAGCACTGTTCCTGACGTCACGTCAGTTCAGTAATCTGACTACGCGTCAGTTATTGAGGTTCATCGAGCAGGAGCGGGCGAAGCGATGCTTGGATCTACTCACGGCACCCTCACCACCGACTTCCGCGCACGTGTCGAGGCCTGCGGGGAGACCCCCAGGACGGCCGTCCACTCCACGACGGCGCCCTCTGCCCGGGAGGCGGGCGCGCTGGACGTCAGCGGGCGGCCCCTGCACTCCGATGTGCCCGACCTGGACCGGTTCTTCCGGCCGGAGTCCGTGGCCGTCGTCGGCGCCTCCGACGCCGAGGGCAGACCGAACACCGGTATCACCCGCCGGCTCATCGCCTGGGCGGAGCGCGTCGGCGCCCGGATCCACCCGGTGCACCCCACCCGCCCCACCGTCTTCGGGATGCCCTGTCACGCGTCCGTGGCCGACCTGCCCGAACAGGTGGACCTCGCGGTCCTGCTGGTCGGCGATCCGCTGCCGGTGATCGAGGAACTGGCCGAGGCCAAGGTGAAGTTCGCCGTGGCCTTCGCCTCCGGCTTCGCCGAGACCGGCGACGCGGGCGCCGCCGCCCAGGCCCGGCTGGCCGCCGCGGTCCGGCGCTCGGGCCTTCGCCTCCTCGGCCCCAACACCAACCTCAACGCCTTCGAGCAGTTCCGCGACGACCTCGAAGGCCCGGCGATCGCCCTGATCACCCAGTCCGGCCACCAGGGCCGCCCCGTCTACACCCTCCAGGAACTGGGCATCCGCCTGTCCCACTGGGCTCCCACGGGCAACGAGGCGGACCTGGAGACCGCCGACTTCATCTCCTACTTCGCCGAGCAGCCCGAGGTCGGCGCCATCGCCTGCTATGTGGAGGGCCTCAAGGACGGCCGCTCCTTCCTGCTGGCCGCGGACCGGGCCGCGCGCAACGGGATCCCGGTCGTCGCGGTCAAGGTCGGCCGCACCGAGACCGGCGCCCGGACGGCCGCCTCCCACACCGGCAAGCTGACCGGGGCCGACACCGTCGTGGACGCGGCGATGCGGCAGTTCGGCGTCATCCGCGTGGACGGGCTGGACGAGCTCCAGGACACGGCGGCCCTGCTCGCCCGCGCCCGCAGCCCCCGGGCCGAGGGGGTCGTCGTCTACTCCATCTCCGGCGGCACCGGTGCTCACTTCTCCGACCTCGCGACGGAGGCGGGACTGACGCTCCCCACCCTCTCCCCGGCCAAGCAGGACGAACTGCACCAGTGGATCCCGCCGTACCTGAACGTCGCCAACCCCGTCGACAACGGCGGCCACCCCGTCGGTGACTGGCGCGGCCGCAAGATCATCGACGCGATCCTCGCGGACCCGTCCGTCGGCGTGCTGATCTGCCCGATCACCGGGCCCTTCCCGCCCATGAGCGACAAGCTCGCCCAGGACCTGGTGGACGCGGCCGAGCAGACGGACAAGCTGATCTGCGTGGTCTGGGGCTCTCCCGTCGGCACCGAGGAGGCCTACCGCACCACCCTGCTCGGCTCCTCCCGGGTGGCCACCTTCCGCACCTTCGGCAACTGCATCACCGCCGTACGCGCCTATCTCGGCCACCACCGCTTCACCGCCGCCTACCGCTCCCCCTTCGAGGACGCCCCCCGGACCCCCTCCCCCTCCTACCGCAAGGCGCAGGCGCTGATGCGCCCGGGCCAGCAGCTCAGCGAGCACGCGGCGAAGCAGCTGCTGCGGGCCTACGGGATACGGGTCCCGCGCGAGCAACTGGTGACCAGTGCGGCGGCCGCGGTGCGGGCGGCCGGACTGGTGGGCTACCCGGTGGTGATGAAGGGATCGGGACCGCAGCTCGGGCACAAGACGGAGCTGGGCCTGGTGAAGATCGGCCTGACCTCGGCGAGCCAGATCCGCGATGCGTACCGGGAGCTGACGGACATCGCGCGCTACGAGAGCGTCCCGCTGGACGGCATCCTGGTCTGCCAGATGGTGGAGCGGGGCGTCGAGATGGTCGTCGGCGTGACGCAGGACGACCTCTTCGGCCCGACCGTGACGGTGGGACTGGGCGGGGTCCTGGTGGAGGTGCTGCACGACGCGGCGGTACGGGTGCCGCCCTTCGGCGAGGACCAGGCCCGCGCGATGCTGGCCGAACTGCGCGGCCACGCCCTGCTGGAGGGTGTCCGGGGGGCGCCCCCGGCGGATGTCGACGCGCTGGTCGAGGTCATCCTGCGGGTCCAGCGGATGGCGCTGGAGCTGGGCGACTCCCTCTCGGAGCTGGACATCAACCCGCTGATGGTGCTCCCGCGCGGCCAGGGCGCGGTGGCCCTGGATGCTTTGGCCATCTGCCGATGAGGCCGCCGCCATCGCCACCGCTGCCACCCCTGCGACCGCCGCCTCCGCCGCCTCCGCCGGGCGACACGACCTCGTCCCGGAGCCCGGCTTCCGTCGGCGCGGGACGCCGGCCCGGGCGGCCCGCGCCCTGCGCAGGGCCCGTACAGCGCGAGGTCCCTTCCCCGTCCCCGACTGGAGCACTGCCCCCCATGACCGACTCCCCCCGTGTCGAACCAGCCCCCGATCCCCTCGCTTCCTTGGTACTGCACCGCACCGACAACGGCGTCTCGTGGATCACCCTCAACCGCCCCGAGGCCATGAACGCCGTCACCTGGGACCAGCGGAAGCGGATCATCGCCCTGCTCGGCGAGGCCTCCGCCGACCCCGCCGTGCGGGCCGTCGTCCTCACCGCCACCGGCAAGGGCTTCTGCGCGGGCGCCGACCTGCGCGGGGGTCCCGCCGCCGGTGACCGGGTGGCGGGCGACGTCGCCCGCATGATCCGCCTCGGCGCGCAGCGCCTGATCACCGCGGTCCTGGACTGCGAGAAGCCGGTGGTCGCGGCCGTCAACGGAACGGCCGCCGGCATCGGGGCACACCTCGCCCTCGCCTGCGACCTGGTCCTGGCGGCCGCATCGGCCCGCTTCATCGAGGTGTTCGTTCGCCGGGGCCTGGTGCCCGACGGCGGGGGCGCCTATCTGCTGCCGCGGCTGCTCGGCCCGCAGAAGGCCAAGGAGTTGATGTTCTTCGGCGACGCGGTCCCCGCGGCGGAGGCCGAGCGGCTGGGCCTGGTCAACAAGGTGGTCGCCGACGCGGAGCTGGAGGCCACGGCCCGGGAGTGGGCGGAGCGCCTGGCGCAGGGCCCGACCCGCGCCATCGCCCTGACGAAGCAGCTGGTCAACGCCTCCCTCGACGGTGGCCGGGCGGCCGCACTGGCCGCCGAGGCCACCGCTCAGGAGATCAACATGACCACCGCCGACGCGAACGAGGGCGTGGCGAGCTTCGTGGAGCGCCGTACGCCCAAGTACCTCGGCCGCTGAGCGCTGCCCCCGCCGCGCCCCCCGCCCCGCCCCTCCCTGCCTCCGGCCCTACATCCGGGGGTTGGGCTTCAGCAGCGCGAACTGGGCCCCGAAGGGGTCGGCCAGCCACGCGATCCGCCCGACGTCCGGCACGTCCGCCGCCGGCATGAGCACCGAGCCGCCCTTCTCCTGGGCGGACCCGACGGTGGCGTCGACGTCGGTGACGTGGAAGTACGGCACCCAGCGCGGCTTCTCGACGCCTCCGCCCGCGCCCTCGCCCATCGGGGCGACCCCGCCGAACGAGGCCTGCTGCTGGTCGCCCTCCTTGGTGCTGAGGACGCGGTACGTCATGCCGGGCGCCTCCATCTCCTGGCTCCGCCAGCCGAACAGCTTCTCGTAGAAGGAGATGGCCGCGGTGGGGTCGGGCACGTGCAGTTCCACCCAGAGCAGCGAGTTCTCGGCGGAGGCCAGTTCCAGGCCGGAGGTCTTCCCGGGCTGCCACACGGCGAACTCGGCGCCCTGCGGGTCGGTGGCCTGGGTGAGCCAGCCTTCGCCCATGACGTCCATGGGCTCCATCCGGATCTTCCCGCCACCGTCCCGGACGGCCTGGACGGTGGACTGGATGTCCGGGCTCATGAAGTGCACCATCCAGGCCGACTGCGCGCCTTCCTCGGAGAGCGGCCCGAGTCCGGCGACGGTCTTGCCGTCGCGTTGGAACATCCCGTACCCGCCGGCCTCGGGACCGGCGGAGACGAAGTCCCAGCCGAAGACGGAGCCGTAGAAGCCGGTGGCGGCCGCGGTGTCGGGGCTGCCGAGGTCGAGCCAGTTGGGTGATCCGATACGGAAGTCGGTGCCGAGCATGGGGATCCTCCTGGGGGGACGGGGCCGGCGGGCCGCAGGCCACGATGCCGACACCGCCCGGGACAGCACCGCCGTGCGCGTCGCTGCACGGCGCGGGTCCACCCGTACGGCGCAGCGCGCCGCGTCCGCCGGGCTCGCGGCCGGGCTGCGTACGCCGCCTCCCGGGTCCCACCTCGGTGCGGCCGAAACCCTTCCCATCTGACGTACCGTCAGCTCTAATCGTGTACGTGATGGGACACGCAGGGATGGCGGCCACCGTCGTCCGGTACCTCAGGTCAGTCGGCTCCGCCACCTCCGCCGCGCCGGAGACGGAGCCGGAGCCGGTCGAAGTCCTGCCGCGGCCCGATCTGCGGGCCGTCGGCGAGGACGAGCGCGCGCCCGTCAGTCCCGCCGAGTTCCGTGCCGTGCTCGGAAACTTCGCCAGCGGCGTCACGATCATCACCGCACCGCCCGGCGCGGACGAGGACGGTCCGGCCGGCTTCGCCTGCCAGTCCTTCGCCTCGCTGTCCCTGGACCCGCCGCTGGTCACCTTCATGGTGGCCCGTACGTCGACCACCTGGCCCCGCATCGCCCGCGCCGGGGTGTTCTGCGTGAACATCCTGGGCGCCGAGCAGGGCCAGCTGTGCCGGGCCTTCGCGGTCAGCGGCGCCGACAAGTTCGCCGGGGTCGCCCACACGCCCGCCCCCGTGACGGGATCCCCGCAGCTCGACGCGGTGCCCGCCTGGATCGACTGCCGGATCCACGCCGTGCACACGGGCGGGGACCACCTGATCGTCGTGGGCCGGGTCGAGGCGATGGGCGCCGCCGGCGAGGGCGATCCACTCCTCTTCCACAAGGGCCGCTTCGGCCGTCTGGCCCCGTGAACCCCGGCCTGCCCGGCCCCGTCCGGCCCGGCCACGGCGCCCACGGCCGAGGGGCCCCGGCCGAAGCCGGAGCCCCCCGCACCAGGGCGTGGCTCAGAACGTGAGCACGCCCCGGGCCACCCGGCCGTGCCGGGCGTCGTCCACCGCCTTCGCGAAGTCCTCGACCGGGTAGGTCTCCGTCACCAGCTCGTCCAGCAGCAGCCTGCCCTGCCGGTAGAGCTGCGCGTACAGCGCGACGTCCCGCTGCGGACGCGAGGAGCCGTACCGGCAACCCATGATCGTCTTGTCCAGGTAGAGGGACGAGACCTGGAAGGACGCCTCCTGCGTGAAGCCCGGCACCCCGAGCAGGACCGCCTGCCCGTGCCGGTCCAGCAGGTCGACGGCCTGGCGGATCAGCCTGACGTCGCCCACGCACTCGAAGGCGTGGTCCGCGCCCGTCGGGAGGATCTCGCGGACCGCCGCCGAGGAGTCCGGCACGGCCGAGGCGTCGATGAAGTGCGTGGCCCCGAACTGCCGGGCCACCGCCTCCTTCGCCGGGTTCGCGTCCACCGCGACGATGGCCGTCGCGCCGGCGATCCGGGCCCCCTGGATCACGTTCAGCCCGATGCCGCCCGTGCCGATGACGACCACCGACTCCCCGTGGCCGACCCGCGCCCGGTTCAGCACCGCTCCGACCCCGGTCAGGACCCCGCAGCCGATGAGCGCCGCCGAGGTCATCGGCAGCTCGTCGGGGATCTTCACCGCCTGTACGGCCTTGACGATCGTCCGCTCGGCGAAGGCCGAGTTCGAGGCGAACTGGAACAGCGGCTTCCCGCCGCGCGAGAACGGCTGCCCCGGCATCCCTATCGCCTTGCGGCACATGGTCGGCCGCCCCCGGTCGCAGTCCGCGCACGCCCCGCAGTTGGCCAGGGTGGACAGGGACACGTGGTCACCGGGCGCCACGTGCGTCACGCCCGCCCCAATCGCCTCGACGACGCCCGCACCCTCGTGCCCCAGCACCACCGGCGAGGGGAACGGGATCGTCCCGTCGATCACCGACAGGTCGCTGTGGCACAACCCCGCCGCCCGGATCCCGACCAGCACCTCCCCGGGCCCCGGCTCCCGGAGCTCCAGATCGTCGACCACCCTGGCCTGCTTGCCGTCGAACACGACGCCCCTCATGTGGACCTCACCTGGACTCCTTGGGCAGGCCGAGCACGCGCTCGGCGATGATGTTCCGCTGGATCTCGTCCGAGCCGCCGTAGATGGTGTCGGCGCGGGTGAACAGGAACAGGCGCTGTGCCTCGTCGAGTCCGTGCTCGTACGGGGTCCCCGGCGCCCAGTCGGCCGGTCCGGCCGAGGCCGCCGCGCCGCGGACGGCCACCGCCAGCTCACCGAGCCGCCGGTGCCATCCGCCCCACAGCAACTTGGCCACGCTCGGTGCGCCCGGGTCGGGCGAGGTGCCCAGCGTGCGCAGGGCGTTCCAGCGCATGGTGCGCAGTTCCGCCCACTGCCGCACGAGCCGGTCGCGCAGTACGGGGTCCTCTACGCCCGAGGCCGTGTACGAGGCCAGGACGCGCTCCAGTTCCGCCGCGAAGCCGATCTGCTGGACCAGCGTCGAGACGCCGCGCTCCAGGGCGAGCAGGCCCATGGCCACGGTCCAGCCGTTGCCCTCCCCGCCGACGACCTCCGCCGCCACCGCCCCGTCGAAGAACACCTCGTTGAACTCGCTGGTCCCCGACATCTGGCGGATCGGCCGCACCTCCACCCGCCCCGGCTGGTCCATCCGTACGAGCAGGAAGGACAGCCCTCGGTGGCGCCGGGAGCCCGCTTCCGTGCGGGCCAGGACGAAGCACCAGTCGGCCTCCCGGGCCAGCGAGGTCCAGATCTTCTGCCCGGTGACGCGCAGCAGCCCGGCCGCGCCCCGACGGGGCTCGCGTACCGCCGCCGTACGCACGCCCGCGAGGTCCGATCCGGCGCCCGGCTCGCTGTACCCCTGGCACCACAGCTCCTCGCCGCGGGCGATGGCGGGCAGGAAGCGGTCCCGCTGCTCCGGCGAACCGTAGGCGATCAGCGTCGGGGCGAGGAGGTTCTCGCCGATGTGGCCGACCCGGGCGGGGGCGCGCAGCGCCGCGTACTCCTCGGCCCACACCACCTGCCCGGTCAGGGAGAGCCGCCGGTTGCCGTAGCCCTCGGCCTCCCAGCCCTGTCCGATCCAGCCGCCGCGGCCGAGCTCGCGCTCCCACGCGCGGCGCGGGGCGACCGCCTCGTGCTCGCTGCCGGGGCCGCCGAGGCCGCGGATGTCCGCGTACGGGCCCGCCAGGTGTTCGGTGAGCCAGGCGCGTGCGCGGGCGCGCAGCTCCCCGTCCTCGGGGCCGAAGCCGAAGTCCACGTCGCCGCCCCCTAGGCGTTGGGGCGGTCCTTGGCGGCCGCCGCCTTGGCCATGGCCTCCAACTGCGCGAGCAGCGGCATCGGGTCGGTGCCCACCGTCCCGGGCAGGAAGTCGGCGATCTTCTCGGGGGTCCAGGAGCCTTCGGCGTAGCCCGCGCGCAGTTCGCGGGGCTGTGCCCACACGGCGATCTTGGGCCCGGCGATCGTGTAGACCTGGCCGGTGATCCTCTCGCCGCCGACGGCGACGGCCCGGTCGGAGAGCAGGTAGGTGACGAGCGCGGCCACGTCCTCGGGTTCGCCGATCTCCTTGAGCTCCATGGGCACGTTCGCGGACATGCGGGTGCGGGCGACCGGGGCGACGGCGTTGGCGGTGACCCCGTACTTGGCCAGGCCGAGCGCGGCGGAGCGGACGAGCGAGATGATCCCGCCCTTGGCGGCGCTGTAGTTGGCCTGCGCCACGGATCCCTGATGGTTTCCGCTGGTGAAGCCTATGAGGGTGCCGGATCCCTGGCGGCGCATGACGGCGGAGGCGGCGCGGAAGACGGTGAAGGTGCCCTTGAGGTGGGTGGCGAGGACCGGGTCCCACTCCTGCTCGGACATGTTGAACAGCATCCGCTCGCGCAGGATGCCGGCGACGCAGACGACGCCGTCGATGTGCCCGTACCGGGCGAGCGCCGTGTCGACGATGCGCTGGCCGCCCGCCATGGTGGAGATGTCGTCGGCGACGGCGACGGCCTCGCCGCCCGCCGCGGTGATCTCCTTCACCACGGCTGCGGCGACCTCGCTGGTGGGTTCGCCGCCCTCGATGCCGACCCCGTAGTCGTTGACGACGACCTTGGCGCCCTCGGCGGCGGCGGCGAGGGCCACGGCGCGTCCGATGCCCCGGCCTGCGCCGGTGACGGCCACGACCTTGCCTGCCAAGAAGTTCCCCACGCCGACCCCTTCCCGCGCTTTCTGACGGACCGTTAGATTCTATGGGCAGTCGGATGCGGCTGCACAAGCCCTCGTGCGCATCTCCAGGAGCTGATGAGGTCATGGGCCTGCCCGCCGAGTTCCACGACATCGCCAAACGCGTCAACAACTGGGGCCGCTGGGGCGCCGAGGACGAGATCGGCACCCTGAACCTGATCACCGACGAGGTCGTCAGGGCCGCCGCCGCCGACGTCCGTACGGGCCGGCGGATCCCGCTCGCGCTGCCGCTCAAGGAGGACGGGGTGCAGGCGGGCCTGATCCCCGGCCGGATCAACCCGCTGCACACGATGGTGCAGATCAACCAGGAGCTCTTCGGGCCGGGCACCGTGGCGTGCAGCGACGACGCCGTGACGATGGGACTCCAGGCCGGCACGCACTGGGACGCGCTCACGCACGTCTCGCACTCGGGGAAGATCTACAACGGCCGGCCGGCCGCCACCGTGACCGCGCACGGACGCTCGGAGTTCAGCGGGATCGACAAGGCGGCCCCGATCCTCTCGCGGGGCGTCCTGCTGGACGTGGCCCGCGCAAAGGGCCTGGACCGGCTGGCCGGGGGGCATGCGGTCACCCCCGAGGACCTGGCCGAGGCGGAGGAGTTCGGCCGGGTGACCGTACGGGCGGGCGACATCGTGCTGGTGCGGACCGGGCAGGTGCAGGTCTACCTGGCGGGCGACAAGCACGGCTACGGCTTCCCGTCACCCGGGCTCTCGGTCCGTACGCCCGAGTGGTTCCACGCGCGGGACGTGGCGGCCGTGGCCAACGACACCCTGACCTTCGAGATCTTCCCGCCGGAGATCGACGGCCTGTGGCTGCCGGTGCACGCGCTGGACCTGGTCGAGATGGGCATGCACCAGGGCCAGAACTGGAACCTCGAAAACTTGTCCACAGCCTGTGCAGAAGTGCGGCGCTACGGCTTCCTGCTCTCCGCCATGCCGGAACCCTTCGTCGGAGGCACGGGCACGCCGGTGGCCCCGGTGGCCGTGCTCTGACCCCGGCTCTGATCCCGGATCCGACCCCGGCTCCGGCCCGGCCCCCGGCTTCCGAGCCCCCGGGGCAGGCGCCCGTACGGCGGCCGCCCCGGGGGTCCCGTCAGTGGAAGCGGGCCGCGGCCGCCGCGAAGGCCGTCGCCTCGGCGGGAGTGGCGGCGAGGAAGGTGACCCAGGACAGGTCCGCGAACTCGATGTCCATCCGGCCCTTCTGCAGCAGGCCCGTCGGGTTGGCGCGCAGCGCGACGACCGCCGAGCGCGGGGCCTCCCAGTACTGCTTCATCACCGGCGCCGACTGCCACAGCGGCGACACGTCGGTCAGGCCGAACCAGCGCCGGTCGGTCACCACGAGGACGTCCGTCACCGAGCCCCGCGCATTGGCGCGGCTGATCAGGAACTGTCCCGCCGAGCTCTGCCAGCCGCCCTCCATGCTCTTGCCGTGCATCAGACGCGTACCGAGGTCGTCCGCCAGGTCGGGGAGCCGGTCGGCCGCCTCGGCCGCGGCGGCCGGCCTGGATCGGCGGGAGTCGTGGGTACGGGCCTTGAACAGGCCGTGGAGGGAGCGCGGGAGCTTCTCCTCGATCTTCTGGCCGAGCCCCGCGGGCTCCGGCGGCGCGAGCAGCGATTCCGGTGGGCTCGGGACGCCCGGACCCGGTTCACAGGCGCACACGGCGATCAACCGCTCACCGGAATGCAGGAAGCTCTCGGCCTGGCGACGCCTGTCCTGGTCCAACGTGGTGCTCCTACTGCTGAGTAACCTGTGGTGCGTTCCCGATTGTTCCTGAGGCGGATTCCCTCATGATCACCGGGGGGCACAGCGGCCCCCGGGATGCATCCCGCAGGCCGATTCCCGTGCCTCGTTCGGCGTCCACCTCATGCTCTTCCCGGCGAACGCGCCCGCGCTCCCACCCGCCCTGGCCAGGCGGGCGTCGGCAGCCGGGTCATCGCGACCCGGCCCGTGCAGGAGGAGGAGAAGTGACGGACAGCGGCATCCGCGTCCTGATCGACCGTGTACGGGGCGCTGCGCGCCGGCGCCGGCGGTTTCGCCGTCAAGGACATGGCGCTGGACGACATCCTCGCGGCGGTACGCGTGGTCGCCGCCGGGGACGCCCTGATCGCACCGGGGGTGACCCGTCGCCTGATGGCGGACTTCGTCGACGGTCCGGCTCCGGCCCCGGAGCGGAGGCGTACGAACTGGGGCTGGTCGCGCCGCCCCGGTGACGCACGCCGCCACACGTGGCGGCGGCGGCGCGGTCCAGCGGGTGGCGGCGTACGGTCGTGCACGCCCCGAGCGCGGCACGGCAGCCGCCACCCCACGACCCGCACTCGTCAAGGCCTGCCCTTGGCGTCCCCTCGCGACGAATCGTTGAACACAAGAGTGATCAACCGTTGACGGTCCGTCAACACCTCGTTAGAGGTACACGCGCGGTTCCCGGATCGATCCAAAATTTTCGTTCGGCCTGCCGGCCCCCCGGGCGAGGCCTCCGCCGGGACCGTCCGCGGCGGCCTTCTCCGCGCGGTCGATCTCGCACCAGATCCGTTTGCCCGCGCCCTCGCGCTGCCAGCCCCAGCGGTCGGCCAGGCCGTCCACCAGCTCCAGCCCCCGCCCGCCCGTGTCGTCCCCGGCGGCCTGCCGCCGGGCCGGCGCCCGGTCGCTCGCGTCGGCGACCTCGACCCGTACGCCCGGACCGCCGAACAGCATCCGCAGCACGGCCGGAGCGCCCGTGTGGACGACGGCGTTGGTGACCAGCTCGGAGATCAGCAGGATCAGCGTCTCGGCGAGCGGTTCGTCGTCCCCTATGCCGGACCCCGCCAGCCGGGACCGCGCCCACCGGCGGGCCCGGCCGACCTCGGCGGGGTCCGGTCCTACCTCCAGCTGCACCTGAAGCACCTGCACCGCTCACACCATCCGAACCGGCGGACACTTCGCCTCGCGACAGGATGGGATCACCGACCGTGACCCCCTTGCGGAGCAGCATGGTTGACATACAGTCACGACAACAAGCGCTTCGGGCATATTCCAGCGCGAAGTAGTAGGCGTGGTGCATACTGTGCGACGCTCGCGCCGCTCAACCGCTCGCATTCCCGGGAGCGTACCGGAGCAGTCCCCCGAGTACGGGCCGCAATGAGCCGGGACAAGGACACAAACCGATATCAACTCTCTGTAATCGGACACGCGTCCCGCTCCGTCCCTCCCGTGCCCGGTCCCGTGACAGCCCGCTACTCCGGGTCCGCGGGCGCACCCGCCGCCAGCAGCTCCTCCGCGAGCCGTTCCTCCGCCTCCGCCGCCCTCAGCCACTGCCGGGCCCGCACCCAGGCCCGCTTGAGGTGAAGGTGCACATCGGCCTCCCACGTGAATCCCATTCCCCCGTACACCTGGAGGCAGTCCCGCGCATTGCGCACGGCCGCCTCGTCGGCCAGCAGCTTGGCTCCCGCGATCTCCCCCGGGTCGCCCGTGACCCCTGCCGCGTAGACCGCCGTACGGGCCACCTCCGCCCGTACCAGCATCTGCGCGCACAGGTGCTTGACCGCCTGGAAGGCGCCGATCGGCTGCCCGAACTGCTCGCGCTCCTTCGCGTGGCGCACCGCCAGCTCCACCGTCCGCAGTGCGCTGCCGAGCTGGAGCGCGGCCGTCAGCAGCGCACCCTCGTCGCGGTACGCCTCGGGGTGCCCCGGGGCTGCGGCGGCCGCCATCCGGTACAGCGGGGTCAGCGGGTCCACTGAAGGCGCCGGCTCCCCCGCCGGGAGCTCTGCGGCTCCCGCGGGGCCCGCTGCGTCCGCGGCTCCCGCGGCGCCCAGGATCGCGTCGGCCTCGGCCAGGTGGGCCACCAGCGGCCCGTCCAGGTCGAAGGCGGTGACCACGGCGGTCCCCTCCGCCGCTCCCGGGACCGTCCCGGCCGCCAGGTGGGTGGCGACCAGCGGGCCCGGCAGCAGGGCCCGGCCCGCCTCCTCGAAGACGAGGACCGCCTCGGGGAGTCCGAGCCCGACCCCGAGCCCGCGCTCCCCTTCCGGGAGCCGCAGGGCGAAGAACCCGGCCTCGCCGAGCTCCCGCCACAGCTTCCGGTCGAGACCGCCGCCGCCGTCCACCGCCGCCCGCAGGGCCTCGCGCCCGTACCGCCCGGCCAGCAGGTCCCGTACGCCCGCGCGCAGGTCCCGCTGCTCCTCGGTCGGCTGGAAGTCCATGTCCTCACCGGCCCTTCGGCAGGCCGAGGATCCGCTCGGCGACGATGTTGCGCTGGATCTGGGAGGTGCCCGCCGCGATGGTGTACGAGAGGGACGAGAGCCGGTCGGGCATCCACGGGCCGTCCAGCACGAGGGCGTCCGGGCCGAGCACCTCGGCGGCGGTGTCGTACAGCTCCTGCCGGGCGTGCGAGTAGGCCAGCTTGAACACGGAGCCGCCGATGCCGGGGACCCCGCCGGAGCGCTGCGCCCCGCTCACGTTCCACTGGGTGAGCCGCCACAGGGCGCCGAACTCCGCGTACAGCCGCCCGAGCCGGCGCCGCAGGACCGGATCGTCCCAGCGGCCGTTGGCCTTGGCGGCGCGGGCGAGTTCGCCCAGGGTGCGGCGGCAGGCCACCACCTCGCCGACGAAGGCGGTGCCCCGCTCGAAGGACAGGGTCACCATGGTGACGCGCCAGCCGTCGTTCTCCGCCCCCACCCGGTGGCCGACGGGGACGCGCACCTCGTCCAGGAACATCTCCGCGAACTCGGTGGACCCGGCGAGGGTGCGCAGCGGCCTGACCGTGATGCCCGGGGCGTCCATCGGCATGGCCACCCAGGAGATCCCCCGGTGCCGGGACGCGGCGGGGTCCGTGCGGACGAGCAGTTCGCACCAGTCGGCGACCTCCGCGTGCGAGGTCCAGACCTTCGAGCCGGTGACCACGTAGTCGTCGCCGTCGCGGATCGCGAGGGTGCGCAGGGAGGCCAGGTCGGATCCCGCGCCGGGCTCGCTGAAGCCCTGGCACCACACCTCGTCCCCGCGCAGGACGGGCGGCAGCCAGCGCGCCCGCTGCTCGGCCGTCCCCTCGGCGGCGATGGTGGGTCCGGCGTGCAGCAGCCCGACGAAGTTCGCGCCGACGTAGGGGGCGCCGGCGCGTTCCGTCTCCTCCAGGAAGATCAGGTGCTGGGTGGGGGTGGCTCCGTGGCCGCCGGCGTCGACGGGCCAGTGCAGGCCCGCGTACCCGGCGTCGTACAGCCTGCGCTGCCAGCCGAGGTCGTAGGCGCGCCGGCCCGGCCAGTCGTCGGGGGACGGCCTGGGGGGCAGCCCGGGCAGCACCTCGGCGAGCCAGGCGCGCAACCTGGCCCGGAACTCCTGCTCCCGGGGCGTGTAGGTGAGGTCCACTAGGCGGCCCGTCCCCGGTCCAGGCCGCGGTCCAGGTCGAGGTCGAGGCCGAGCATGCGGATGGCGTTGCCGCGCATCAGCTTGTAGACGGTCTCCTCGTCGAGGCCCTTCACGTGGTCGAGGGCGACTTCCTTGGTGTGCGGGAAGGTCGAGTCGACGTGCGGGTAGTCGGTTTCGAAGGTGGCGTTGTCCCGTCCGACGACGTCCAGCGAGGCGATGCCGTGCTTGTCGCGGAAGAAGCAGCAGAACATCTGCCGGTAGTAGTAGGTGGACGGCGGTTCGGGGATCAGGTCGCGGACCCCGCCCCAGGCCCGGTGCTCCTGCCACACGTCGTCGGCGCGTTCGAGGGCGTACGGGATCCATCCCATCTGCCCCTCGCTGTAGGCGAGCTTCAGCGTCGGGAACTTCACGAGGACCCCGCTGAACAGGAAGTCCATCATCGAGGCCATCGCGTTGTTGAAGCTGAGCGAGGCCTGGACGGCGGGCGGCGCGTCGGGGGAGGCGGCGGGCATCTGGGAGGAGGAGCCGATGTGCATGTTGACGACGGTGCCGGTCTCCTGGCAGACGGCGAAGAAGGGGTCCCAGTACCCGGAGTGGATGGAGGGCAGGCCCAGGTGGGTGGGGATCTCGGAGAAGGTGACGGCGCGCACTCCGCGGGCGGCGTTGCGCCGGATCTCGGCGACCGCGAGGTCGATGTCCCACAAGGGGATGATGCACAGCGGGATCAGCCGGCCGCCGCTGTCGCCGCACCACTCCTCGACCATCCAGTCGTTGTACGCGCGCACGCAGGCGAGCGCGACCTCCTTGTCGTGGGCCTCGGCGAAGGTCTGGCCGCAGAACCGGGGGAAGGTCGGGAAGCACAGGGAGGCCTCGACGTGGTTGAGGTCCATGTCGGCGAGGCGCGCCGCGGGGTCCCAGCAGCCGCGGCGCATCTCCTCGCGGGTGATGCCCTCCAGCGTCATGTCGTCGCGGTCGAAGCCGACGGCGGCGATGTTGCGCTTGTACGGGAACTTCAGGTCCTCGTAGATCCACCAGTCGGTCGGCGGGCCGTCGGGGTCCATGGAGATCACATACTTGCCGCCCGTGTACTGGAGCTCGCCGATGCCCGCGGTGAGCGGCTTGGGGCCGCGGTCGCGGTACTTGGCCGGCAGCCAGACGTCGAAGAGGTGCGCGGGCTCGATCACGTGGTCGTCCACGCTGATGATCCGAGGCAGTTCCATGGTGTCCCCTCGCGGCAGGCCCAACTATCTGATGGATCGTCAGAAACAAGCTAGCCCCGCCACCCCTGGACCGACAAGCGCCCGAGGCCTACGCTCCTCCCTTGATCTGACTCACCGTCAGCTATCGGGAGGTCTGCGATGCCGTACGCGGCGGACACCACGGTCACGGCGAGGGAGCTGGGCGCGTCCCCCACCCTCTGGGAGCTGGTCGCCCGGCGCGCCGCGCTCACGCCCGACACCCCCGCCCTCGTCCAGGCGGCACCGGACCCGGCCGAGGACCGGACCCTGACCTTCGGGGAACTGCGCGGACGCGCCGAGCGGGTGGCGGCGGGCCTGCACGGCATGGGCGTGCGCCCGGGCACGGTCGTCGCCTGGCAGCTGCCGACGCGGATCGAGACGGTGCTGCTCTCCGTCGCCCTGGCCCGGATCGGGGCCGTCCAGACTCCCGTGATCCCCTTCTACCGGGACCGCGAGGTGGGCTTCGCGCTGCGCGAGTCCAAGGCCGAGTTCTTCGCCGTCCCGGGCGTCTGGCGGGGCTTCGACCACACGGCGATGGCCGGGCGGCTCGGCGCGCGCGGCGTGTTCGAGGCGTACGGGGACCTCCCGGACGGCGACCCGGCCGTGCTGCCCGCGCCGCCGGGCGAGGGGACCTCCGTACGGTGGATCTACTGGACCTCCGGGACCACCTCGGACCCCAAGGGAGTCCTGCACACCGACCGCTCGCTCATCGCCGGCGGCTCCTGTCTGGCCCACGCCCTGCACCTGGGGCCCGCCGACGTCGGCTCGGTGGCGTTCCCGTACGCGCACATAGGCGGCCCCGACTACCTGGTGATGCTCCTGCTCTACGGCTTCCCCGCAGTGCTGTTCGAAAAGTTCGCCCTGCCGGACGCCCTGGACGGCTACCGCCGCCACGGCGTCACGGTCGCGGGCGGCTCCACCGCCTTCTACTCCCTCTTCCTCGCCGAACAGCGCAAGTCACCGGAGAGCAGGCTCATCCCCACCCTCCGCCTCCTCGCGGGCGGGGGCGCGCCGAAGCCCCCCGAGATCTACCACGCGGTCGTCCGCGAACTGGGCTGCCAGCTGACCCACGGCTACGGCATGACCGAGGTCCCGATGATCACCATGGGCTCGCCGGACGACACCGCGGACCACCTGGCCACCACCGAGGGCCGCCCGCCCGCGGGCATGTCGATCCGCATCACCACCCCGGACGGCACCCCCCTCCCGCCGGACACGGACGGCGAGGTCCGGCTGCGCGGCGAGGCGGTCTGCCGGGGCTACCTGAACGGGGACCGGTCGGCGGAGGTCTTCGACGCCGACGGCTACCTGGTCACCGGCGACCTCGGCCACCTGACACCCGACGGCTACCTGGTCCTCACCGGCCGCAGCAAGGACGTCATCATCCGCAAGGGCGAGAACATCTCGGCGAAGGAGATCGAAGACCTCCTCCACCAGCTCCCGGCGGTCGGCGACGTGGCGGTGATCGGCCTCCCGGACGCGGACCGCGGCGAACGCGTCTGCGCGGTGGTGGAACAGCCTCCGGGCGCCGCCCCGCTGACCCTCCCCGCGCTCACGGCCCACCTCCGCGCCCAGGGCCTGTCCCCGCACAAGCTCCCCGAGCAACTGGAACTGGTCGACGCCCTCCCCCGCAACGAGACCCTGCGCAAGGTCCTGAAGTACAAGCTCCGCGAACGCTTCGCCCGCTGACCCGCCGCACGGGGATCAGGGAAGCGGGCGGGCCCTACGCGTCCGGGGCCTCGACACCGCAGTAGGCGGCGAAGGCCGTCAGGACCTCGTCCTCCGAGATGCGGCCGTCGCCGTCCGTGTCGAGGGCCGCCGCGACCCGGGTCGCCAGGTCCGCGGGGGTGCCGAGCACGCCCAGTACGCGGGCCGCCGCCGTCGGGGTCGTGCCCGCGGAGTCGCCGGACGCCACCGCGATCACCGCGCGCAGGAACGGCCGGGCGATCTCCGCGAACCGCTCCGGGTTGTCCCGCAGCCGCTTCGCCGCCCCCGTGATGAACTCCTCGCGGGTCACCCGCTGGTCGCCGTCGACGTCCGCGATGCCGGCCATGCCCTGCCAGAACGCCTCCGCGCCGGCGAAGACCGCCTGGCCCTTGTCGGAGCGGGCGGTGGTGCCGAATTCGGCCAGCACCGCCTTCGCGGCCGCGCTGAAGTCCTCGCGGTCGATATAGCCGTTGCCGTCCTGGTCGAAGGTGGCGAATCGGGCGGCGATCTTGCGCTCGTATTCTGCGCTGTCCATATCCGTGGTTCCGCCTTCACATGTGCGGTGGGGTGCAGTTCAAGACAAGCCAGGAGCGTAAGGCCTCGGTGGCCTGCGCGTTAAGCGAAGACGTCAAGCCGGTGGCCGCATCGAACCCGCGCACGGGGAGCGCGGCGGGGCGCGTACACCAGTGCCCATGTACCGTGGCCCGCCGCACGGTTCACGCCCCGCCACCGCCGTATCACGCAGGGCACTCTTCCAGGGGGAGCTTCCCCCAAAACGGGCGCGGACCTGCCACTGCCCATTACATTCGATGCGTCGACACACGGCTGGGGGCACTTATGCCGAAGGACGTACCACCGCGCTGGGACCGGCGCATGCAGCAGCGCCTCGCCCGCGGTGAGGCAGCCGCGCTCGGGGAGTTGTACGACCGCTTCGCCTCGCTCGTGCACAGCCTCGCGCACCGGGTGCTCGGCGACGAGAAGGCCGCGGACCGGATCACCCGCGAGGTGTTCGGCTACATCTGGGAGAACCCGGACGCCTACGACCCCAAGCAGGGCTCCATGCGCTCCTGGGTCGCCCGGATCACCCAGGGCCAGGCCGTCGCCCGGCTGCGCCAGGCCGAACTGGGCCGCGGCTCGCGCGAGGAGCTGGAGCAGAAGGTGCGCAGCGCCAATGCCGCGGCCCGCGCCGACTACATCGTCACGTCGATGCCCGCGCCCCTGCGCGCCGCCCTGGAACTCGCGTACTTCAAGCGCCGCGACTACCGTCAGGCGGCCGCCGACCTGCAGATCAGCGAGGACGAGGCCCG
This sequence comes from Streptomyces sp. NPDC044571, assembly GCF_040647115.1. Classification (NCBI taxonomy): domain Bacteria; kingdom Bacillati; phylum Actinomycetota; class Actinomycetes; order Kitasatosporales; family Streptomycetaceae; genus Streptomyces; species Streptomyces sp. NPDC044571. The sequence goes on along the minus strand of NZ_JBEZBN010000011.1, from coordinate 108,953 downwards.
ACGCCGACTGAGGCTCGGACTCCAGCTGCTGTCGACCGCCAACGCCCTCCCCCGGGAGGACACCGCCCCGCCCGGATATGGAACGCCCCGATGAACGGCCCCGCCGAGCCATCCGACGACGGATTCGAGGAGCAGCGGCCCGGAGGCGCCGGCGCCCGGATACCGGGCCCGCGCGAACCGGCCGACGACCTCGACCCGCGGTACGCGCCGGGGCCGCGGCCCGAACCGGTGCCGGAGCCGGAGCCGCAGGAGCCGCCTCCCTCGCACGCCGTGCTGAAGTCGCTGCTCGGCGCATGGGCGCTGTCCGCGTGCTCCGCCGAGGAGACGCAGGCGGTGGAGGACCACCTCACCGAGTGCGCGCCCTGCGCGGAGGAGGCGCTGCGGCTGCGCGACGCGGTGGGCCTGCTGCATCCGGAGGAGAGCCTCGACCTCAAACCGCTGCTGCGGTCGCGGGTACTGGAGGACTGCCTGGGCAAGCGGCCGGCCCGGATCCCGGTGCCGGTGTGGGCGAGCCCGTACGACACCGAGACCGCGCGGCTCGACGCGTTGCTGCGGGACTTCGGCGATTCGGAGTGGCACACCCCGGTCCGGCTGAAGTGGTTCGAGGAGGAGCGGCGCCAGTCGCGCCGGACCACGGTGGCGGGGGTGATCGGCCATCTGCTGACGGTGGACGGGCTGATCGCGACGGCGCTGGGACTGGACGATCCGCTGGGCCCCGACGCACCGCAGAAGGGCGGCACGACGGCCCGTACGGAGTTCTACTGGGACTCCGCCGCGCACCCCGCGACCCGCCAGGTCCGCGAGCCGTGGCGGGAGCAGGGCCACACACTGGTGCGGACGGTGTCGTTCGCCGGGCGGGGCGTGGCGGAACTGTCGGTGGACTACGGGGCGTTCGCGCTGCCGCTCGGGGACGCCTTCCTGGAGCGGGCCTTCGAGTGCTGGGTGCACGCGTGGGACATCGCGGAGGCGGTGGACTACCCGTACGACCCGCCGTCCGGGCCCCATCTGAACCGGATGATCGACCTGGCGGCCCGGCTCCTGCCGAGCGCCCTGGCCCACCGGCGGCGGGCGGGCCTGGCCGCTCCGGCGCGGAGCCTGGTCGCGGCGGGGGCGCCGGGGCGGACGCTGCACCTGGAGATCGAGGGCGCGGGCGGAGGCAGCTGGGACATCGCCCTGGACTCCCCCGCGGCGAAGCCCTCGCCGGACCACACGGTGGCCCGGATCGCACTCGACGGGGCGGAGTTCTGCCAGCTGGCCGCCGGGCACATCTCGCCGGAGGAGGCGGCGGTGGGCCAGCACGGCGACCGCGAGGCGATCCGCGACGTCCTCTTCGCCGCGGCCTCGCTCAGCCGCCTCTAGGGGGGCCGGACACGGCGTGGCCCCGGACCAGGCCCGGGGCCACGACGGAGACCGCGACTACGCGAAGACCACCGTGCGGCTGCCGTTGAGGAGCACGCGGTGTTCGCTGTGCCACTTCACGGCGCGCGCCAGCGCCTGGCACTCCACGTCGCGCCCGATCGCCACCAGCTGGTCCGGGGTGACCTCGTGGCCCACCCGCTCCACCTCCTGCTCGATGATCGGGCCCTCGTCCAGGTCGGCCGTCACGTAGTGGGCGGTCGCACCGATCAGCTTCACGCCCCGCGCGTGCGCCTGGTGGTACGGCTTCGCGCCCTTGAAGCTCGGCAGGAACGAGTGGTGGATGTTGATGATCCGCCCGCTCAGCTCCTTGCACAGGGTGTCCGACAGCACCTGCATGTACCGGGCGAGCACGACGAGCTCCACGTTCTCGGCGCGCACCAGCTCCAGCAGCTGCGCCTCGGCCTGCGCCTTCGTGTCCTTCGTCACCGGGATGTGGTGGAAGGGGATGCCGTAGGAGCGGACCAGCTCGGCGAAATCGGTGTGGTTGGAGACCACGGCGGCGATCTCGACCGGCAGCGCGCCGATGCTCGTACGGAACAGCAGGTCGTTCAGGCAGTGCCCGAACTTCGACACCATCAGCACGATCCGCATGCGGTCGTCCGAGCGGTGCAGCTGCCAGTCCATCCGGAACGAGTCCCCGATCGCGGCGAAGCTGGCCCGCAGCTTGTCCAGCGTCACGGTGGCGTCGGCCGAGAAGTGGACCCGCATGAAGAAGAGGCCGGTGTCGTGGTCGCCGAACTGCCGGCTGTCCTCGATGTTGCATCCGGTCATGAACAGATAACTGGACACGGCATGCACGATGCCCTGCTTGTCGGGGCAGGACAGCGTCAGGACGTACTGCTGGGGGGCCTGGGTGTGCGGGTCGTCGCTCATGACCCCACAGCCTTTCACACTCCGTCTTTCACCCCGCGCGGGTGAGGATCCTCAGGAGTTCCAGCGAGCGCGGCGCCGCGTCCGGGTCGTCCCCGTCCGCGGTGGACAGCCGTACGTGGGCCTCGCGGGCCGCCCGTACCGCCTCGGGCCAGGCGTGGTGCTCCAGGTAGGCGGAGACGGGGGCGTCGGGGCCGACCTGGTGCAGGATGCGCAGCACCCGCAGCACCGCGAGGTCCACGAGGGTGGCCTCCTGGGAGTCCCGGAAGATCGTGCCGACGTACTTCTCGGCGGACCAGCTGTCGAGCCAGGTGTCCTCGACGAGGCGGTACACGGCGTCGGTGACGTCCCCGTATCCCTCGACCCCGGCCAGCCAGGTCTCCTCGTGGAACGCCGGATCGGAAAGCATGTGAAGCGCCGAGCGCACGTTGCTGCGCCAGCGCCACCACGGCATGTCGTTGAGGGGCATGCCGCCCATGGTGGAGGAGCGGCCGCCGCGTCGGGAAGAGTTCTTCGAACCTTGGACGAATGTCACGCATTCGATCGTACGTTCCGGCTCAGCGTGATCTTGAGGCGCCCATCCGTGACGCTAGGTGAGCGTGCACGCGGAATTCACCCGGATGTCACCGCGAGTTGCCGGTCCCTCACCATCCGGTTACCCCTCGGGCGGAATGGTGCATGGACATGACCGATCGGCGACGCACCGCATTCCTCTCCCGCACCTTCACGGCCACGGCGACGGGTGCGTGTCTCGTCGCCGGATGCGGGGTGGTCCCCGGAGGCTCGGGGGGCTCCGGGGACACCATCACGGTCATGACCTTCGCCCCCCAGGACACCAAAGCCACCAACATGCCCGGAATGCCGGGGATGGCGAAGGCGTACGAGGCCTGGGTCAACGCCAAGGGCGGCATCAACGGCCACAGACTGCGCGTCCTGACCTGCAACGAGAAGAACACGACGAACGGCGCCGCCGACTGTGCCCGCAAGGCCATCGCGGAGAAGGCGGTCGCGGTCGTCGGCTCGTACAGCCAGCACGGACGCGCCTTCATGGCTCCCCTGGAGGGTGAGGGCATCCCCTTCATCGGCGGGTACGGAGTCTCCTCGGAGGAGTTCCAGAGCACCCTGTCCTACCCCGTCAACGGCGGCCAGCCCGTGCTCCTCGCCGGGGCCGGACACCAGTTGGGGCGGGCCTGCAGCCAGGTCGCGCTGGTCCGCCCGGACACCCTCGCGGGTGACTCCATGCCGGTGCTGCTCAATGCCGGTCTGAAGGCCAACAAGATGCCCGAGGCCAGCGACATCCGGGCCGCAGAGGACTCGGGGGACTACCTCCCGCAGGCCCGGGAGGCACTGGCCGACCCCTCGGGCGGCAAGGAGAAGCGTTGCGTGACGGCCGTGCTCGGCGAACGCACCGAGACCTTCTTCGACGCCTTCCGCCGGGCCGACGACAAGCACCGGAACCCGCAGATCTCCTCGGTGCTGGGCAGTGTCAGCCAGGCCCTGGTCGACCGCACCGGCGGCAAGGAGAGCCCGTTCGAGGGCGCGTACCTCACCAGCTGGTACCCGGTGTCGGGCGATCCGCTGTGGCAGCCGATGCGGAAGGTGATCTCCGAGTACGCCTTCGGCGACGACGCCGTGGACCCCGACGACAGCGGTACGCAGACCACGTGGATCGCCTACACCGTGCTGAGCGAGACCCTGAAGCGGTTCAAGTCCGGCGAGGACATCACGGGGCGCAAGGTGGCGCGCATGCTGAACCAGTCGGAGCCCGTGCAGACCGGCGGCCTGACCCCGGACCTCAGCTGGCGCTACAAGGACATGCGCGCCGTCGCCGGCTTCCCGCGGATCGTGAACGGGCGGGTCACCTTCCAGGTCGTCCAGGCCGGCCGGCTGGTCGCCCAGCAGGGCGAGCAGTCGATGGACATGACGCAGACGCTGGAGCAGGCCCCGCGCACGGCGTGAGCCTGCACGTGGCACGTGAAGGCCCGGTCCCCGCCGGGCGGGCCCCCCGCGCTACAGCTGGGACTTGTCCCGCTTGGTGAGGTTGTACTTGGCCGCTATCGCGTTCCACAGGGTCGCGGCCGACTCCTTCGCCTTCGTCGCCTCGCCGCTCGACTTGTTGCCCTGTGCGGCGTTGCCGGTCGACTTGGCCTGCCCGTCCTTGCAGCCCTTCTTCTCGCCGGAGACGTCGTCCGCCCAGGCGGCGTAGCTGTTGTCGGCGTCCGCCGACGCCTGCCAGGCCTTGGTGAGGGAGTCGGCCAGCTTCGCGTTGTCCGGGAGCTGGTCGATCTTCAGGTCCTGGAGGCGGGTGACGAGCTGCTCGCGCTGGCGGGCGGCGTCGCGCAGGTCGTTCGCCGCCTGGCCGAGGTTGCGGCAGCCCTTGATGTCGTCGACGGCCCGGATGACGGCGGCGCGGCTGTCGTTGCTGTCCGCGAGGAGCTTGTCCAGCTGGACGGCCTGGGAGCGGGCCGGGTCGACGGGGGCCTCCCCGCCACCGGCCGCGGTCGAGCTGCCGGCGCTGGGGACGGCGCCGACCGCGCCGGGGTCGTTGTTCCGCGCCTTGCCGTCGCTGAGCAGCGCACCGACCCCGAGCCCGACGACGGCCAGGCCGATGACGACGGCGCCGACGACCACGGGCGACACCCGGCGGCCCGCCTCCGGCGGGGGCGGCGGCGCGGGCGGGGCGTACTGGGGGTGCGGCTGGAACTGCTGGGGCGGGGGCGGTACGGGGCGTTGCGCGCGCGGCGGGTACGCCCGCGGCGGCGGCTGCCGCAGCACCGGTTCCTGGACCGGCGGCAGCTGCTGGGTGTGCCCCTGGGCGGCTGCGCCGGAGTCGCGGAACAGCCCGTCGAAGGCGTCGGGGGCGGCCGGAACGGGCGGGATGTACTGCGTCGCCGCCTCGTCCTGACCGGCGGACGCCGGGACCGGCGGGATGTATTGCGTCGCGGCCTCGTGGTGCCCGGGAGGCGCCGGGACGGGCGGGATGTACTGCGTCGCCGCCTCATCCTGGCCGGCGGACGCCGGGACCGGCGGGATGTACTGCGTCGCCGCCTCGTGGTGCCCGGGAGACGCCGGGACCGGCGGAATGTACTGGGTCGCCGCCTCACCCTGCCCCGGAGCCGCCGGGACCGGCGGAATGTACTGGGTCGCCGCCTCACCCTGCCCCGGAGCCGCCGGGACCGGCGGGATGTACTGGGTCACGGCTTCCGGGAGCGGCGGGTAGCCGTATCCGTGCGCCTCGCCCGGCCCCTCGTACCCGGGCCCGACCACGTGCCCGTAGGCCGGCTCCGCCGGGTCCGGACCCCACGGCGCGCCGGCCTGCGGGGCGGCGTGGTCGCCGCTCCCCTGTCCGCTCTCCGTCACCGGGACTCCTTCACCGACTACTCCGACCTCCGCAACCGTCGCCTCACGCTACCCGGTCACCCACCTCGCCGTCAGACCCCCACGGCTCGCACGGCCGCACGGGCCCCACGGCCCCCAGGCCGCGGAGCCGTGGACCCCGCCCCCGCGGCTCAGGCCGCCGCGGTCTCCAGTCGGGCGGTGAACTCCCGGACCGCGGCCTCCTCCCTGTACGGGTCCAACCGGCGGCGGAAGTCGTCCAGGTACTCGCCGCCGCGGTTCGAGCGCAGCCCCGACAGCAGTTCCGCCGCCTGCGCGGCGGTTTGGCACGCCTGCTCCACCTCCCGCTGCTGCACCTGCGCGGCAGCCAGCAGCAGCAGTCCGATCGACCGGCGCCGCGCCTTGCCCGCCGGCAGGTCCCGCAGGGCCAGCTCCGCCTGCTGGGCCGCCGCGTCCGCCTGGCCCAGGTCCCGGTGGCAGTGGGCCAGTTCGTCGGCGAGGTACGCCTGATCGAAATGCCGGATCCACACCGGATCGTCACCCGACTCCGGATCCGCCCGCTCCAGCGCGCCGACCGCCCGCGAGGTCAGGACGGCCGTCGCCCGCGCGTCGCCCAGCAGCGCGTGCCCGCGCGCCTCCGCGGCGTAGAACATCGCCTCCACCCGCGGGGGGACCTGCCCGCGGGTGCCTTCCTGGGCGGCCCGCGCGAGCTGCGCGATCTCGCGGGGGTTGCCCAGCTCGGCGGCCAGGTGGCTCATGGACGCCGCCAGCACGTAGCCCCCGTACGCCCGGTCCCCGGCGGCCTGGGCCAGCCGCAGCGCCTGGATGTAGTAGCGCTGGGCGAGGCCCGGCTGGCCGGTGTCCACCGCCATGTACCCGGCCAGTTCGGTCAGCCGGGCCACCGCCGCGAACAGCGCCCGCCCCACCGGCTCTCTGTACGAGCCGCCGATCAGCCCGGACACCACGGAGTTGAGGTAGTGGACGACGACGGGCCGGACGTGGCCGCTGCCGAAGCGGTGGTCGAGGTCCTTGAGGGCCTCGGTGGTGGCCCGTACGGCCTCCACGTCCGGCATCCCGACGCGCGCGCCCCCGTTGCGGGCGACCTGCGCGTCGGCCCCGGTGATCAGCCAGTCGCGGCTCGGCTCGACGAGCGCGGAGGCGGCGACGCTCGACCCGGACAGGAAGTCGCGGCGCCCGACATCGCTGCGCCACAGCTCGCTGACCTGCTCGATGGCTCCGACGACGGTCGGGGAGAACTGCAGGCCGATGCCGGAGGCGAGGTTCTTGCCGTTGGCCATGCCGATCTCGTCGATGGTGACGGTCCGGCCGAGTTTGCGCCCGAGCGCCTCGGCGATGATGCCGGGCGCCCGGCCGCGCGGCTGCTGGCCGCGCAGCCAGCGGGCGACGGAAGTCTTGTCGTAGCGGAGATCGAGGCCGTGTTCGGCCCCGCACATGTTGACGCGCCGGGCAAGCCCGGCATTCGAGCACCCGGCTTCCTGGATGAGCGCCTGTAGCCGTTCATTCGGCTGGCGCGCGACGAGAGGCCTGGCTGCCATGAAAACCCCCAGTGGCCGCGGGTGATCGTTGGAATGATCACTTCCCGCCTGAGTTGCGGAGAATCATCCGCTCTGCGTCGTGTCGCTACCCAACTCCAGCGCTCCGGCCTCCCACGCGCCCCCGCGCGTGCATCAGTGCGCCCCGCATGCAGGATCGATGCTCCGCCCACCGCACGGTTTACGCCCGTAACCCCGGGTGACCCCGAGAGTTGTGATGGGCGTGGAAGAGACCATCGGAGTCACGGAGACCGCACCCATCCCCAAGCAGCGCGGCGAGCAGCTGTTGGACCATGCCGTGCGGTACGTGGAAGAGCGGCACTGGGATGTCTTCGCCGGCGCCTGGCTGGAGCCCGGTGACGGACGGGAGCTGTGCTCCTGCGGGGCGGAGGACTGCGTGGCGCCGGGGGCGCACGCCACGGTGAAGGACTGGGCGGCGCAGGCCACCGGCAGCGCCGTGCAGGTCCGGCGGCTGTGGGGGCGGCAGCCGGAGGCGTCGATCCTGCTGCCGACGGGCCGGACCTTCGACGCGCTGGACGTGCCGGACGCCGCCGGGTTCCTGGCGCTGGCGCGGCTGGAGCGGATGCAGCGCACGCTCGGCCCGGTCACCCTCACCCCCGACCACCGGATGCTGTTCTTCGTCCTGCCGGGTGCCGGGGCGAAGGTGCCGGACCTGGTGCGCAAGCTCGGCTGGTCCCCGGCCACGATCGACCTGGTCGCGCGCGGTGAGGGCGAGTACGTGGCCGCCCCGCCCACCCGCTTCGGCGGCCGGGGCGCAGTGCAGTGGGCGCGGCGGCCCACACCGGCGAACCGCTGGCTGCCGGACACGGAGGAGCTGATCGACGCGCTGGCCTACGCGTGCGGGCGCGAAGCCGCGTCGGAGCGGTCCCGGCGCAACTCCTGAACCCGGCCCGGGACGTGGCGGCCCGCGGCGGAGGACACGGCACCGGAAGTCATGACATACGTAACTGCCCCTCCTCTCCCCCGGCTCCTATCGTGAGGACCGCACGACCACGGGGAACAGAACGAGAGGCAGGCGCATGCCGCACCAGGGTGATGCGACGGGCGGGACGGACGGTCCGGGCGGTGCGCGACCCGCGCCGTCCGCCGTACCGGCGGCGGTACGGGTTGAAGGGCTGTGGAAGCGCTTCGGCGAGCAGGTGGCGGTGGCCGGGATCGACTTGGAGCTGCCCGCCGGCAGGTTCATAGGCCTGGTCGGCCCGAACGGCGCGGGCAAGACGACCACGCTGTCGATGGTGACGGGACTGCTGCGCCCGGACATGGGGCGGGTCGTCGTCGCCGGGCACGACGTGTGGGCCGATCCGGCCGAGGTGAAGTCGCGGATCGGCGTGCTGCCCGAGGGGCTGCGCATGTTCGAGCGGCTGTCGGGGCGTGAACTGCTCGGCTACATGGGCCGGTTGCGGGGGCTGCCGGGCGAGCAGACCGACAAGCGGGCGACGCAGCTGCTGGAGGTCCTCGACCTCGCGGGCTCGCAGCACAAGCTGGTCGTGGACTACTCGACGGGTATGCGGAAGAAGATCGGGCTGGCCGCGGCGCTGCTGCATAATCCCGAAGTGCTCTTCCTGGACGAGCCGTTCGAGGGCGTGGACCCGGTGTCGGCGCAGACCATCCGCGGGGTGCTGGAACGTTACACCTCCTCCGGTGCCACGGTCGTCTTCTCCTCCCACGTGATGGAGCTGGTGGAGTCGCTGTGCGACTGGGTCGCCGTCATGGCCGCCGGCCGGATCCGCGCCGCGGGTCCGCTGGCCGCCGTACGGGGCGACGCGCCGTCGCTGCAGTCCGCCTTCCTCGAACTGGTCGGTGCGGGCGGGCGCGACGCGGGCGACTCCCTCGACTGGCTCGGCGGCGGGCAGGCGGCCCGGTGAGCGCCTCCGTTCCGGCCGCGACCGGGGTCCAGGAGGCGACCGCGGCGGTGGCCGCGGCTCCGGCGGTGAACCTGACGCGGATCTTCATCCGGCTGAAGCTGTCGCTGCTGCGCAACGGCCTCAAGGGCTCGTCGAAGCGCAAGGCCGCCTACTTCTCCTCGCTGGCGTTCGCCTTGGTGGTGGGCTTCTTCACCACCCTCGGCCTGGCGCTGCTGCACGGCCACGCCCATGCCGGGACGGTCGTCGTCCTGCTGGCCGCGATCCTCGCGCTCGGCTGGTCGGTGATGCCGCTGTTCTTCCCCTCCGGCGACGAGACCCTCGACCCGAGCCGGCTGGTCATGCTGCCGCTGCGCCCGCGTCCGCTCGTCCGGGCCCTGCTGGCCTCCTCGCTGGTCGGCATCGGGCCGCTGTTCACCGTGTGCCTGGCCGTGGGCTCGGTGGTGGCCGTCGCGCGCGGAGCCGCCGGGGCGGTGGCCGCGGTGGTGGCCGTACCGCTGCTCCTGCTGGGCTGTGTCGCCCTGGCCCGTGCCGTGGCCACGGCGAACGTCCGGCTGCTGACCAGCCGCAAGGGGCGTGACCTCGCGCTGCTCAGCGGGCTGGTGATCGGCGTGGGCGCGCAGGTGGCCAACTTCGCCGGCCAGCGCCTCTTCGAGACGGGCGGCCTGGAGCGGCTGGAGCCGGCCGAGGCGGTGCTGCGGTGGCTGCCGCCGGCGACGGCCGTCGGCATGGTCGACTCGGCGAGCGAGGGCGCGTACGGGGTGGCGGCGGCCCAACTGGCCCTGACCCTCCTTGCGCTGGCGCTGCTCCTGATGGCCTGGGAGCGGAGCCTGACGAAGCTGATGGTCACCCCCGACGGGTCGACGATCGCGGCGGCGCAGCCGAAGGAGGGCAGGTCCGCGGCCGGCGGCCCGGCCCGCTCCCTGCTGCCGGGCGGACGCACCGGCGCGATCATGCAGCGCACCCTGCGCTATGTGGTCCGCGACCCGAAGACCAAGGCGGCGTGGGTGACGGCCCTGGTGGTCGGGCTGATCGTGCCGGTCTTCAACGCCCTGCAGGGCACGGGCTCGGTCTATCTGGCCTGCTTCGGCGCGGGCATGCTCGGCGTGCAGATGTACAACCAGTTCGGCCAGGACACCTCGGCGTTCTGGATGGTCGCGCAGACCATCTCGACCCCGCGCGACGCGTTCACGGAACTGCGCGGCCGTGCCTGCGCCCTGGCCCTGGTCACCGTCCCCTACACGGTGCTGGTGACGGCGGTGACGGCCGCCCTGGTGCACGACTGGCGGGGCTTCCCGGCCGCCCTGGGGGTGGCCCTGGCCCTGTTGGGCTCGATGCTGTGCTCGGGCGCGCTGGCCTCGGCCCGGTTCCCGTACTCCGTTCCGACGGACGGCGCCTTCAAGAACGTCGCCCCGGGGCAGGGCGGTCTGGCGTGGGCGGGCATCTTCGGCGGCCTGCTGGCCTCGGCGGTGATCTCCTCTCCGGTGATCGCCCTGGCGATCTGGTGCAACGTGGCGGACCAGCAGTCCCTCTCCTGGGTGCTGCTGCCCCTGGGTGTGCTGTGGGGCGCCCTGGCCGCCTGGTCGGGGCTGCGCCTGGCCGCGCCGGTGGTGGCGCGCAGGCTCCCGGAGATCCTGCTGGCGGTCAGCAAGGGCTGACCGTGTGGGCGTACGGGAGGGGGTGACGGGCCGGGGAGGCCGGTCACCCCTTCCGACGCTCACGCCGGCTGGCCGGCCCGGACCCGGCGGGCGTTCTCCAGCGTGGCCAGCGGGTTCAGCACGGCCGGGTCGAACGGCGTGAGCGGCACTCCCTCGGCCAGCCTGCGCGGCAGGTCGGGGTCGGCCAGCGCCGCCGTGCCCAGGGCGAGCAGCTCGGCATGCCCCTCTTCCAGCACCCGCCGGGCCACGGCGGGATCGCGCAGCCCGCCGTTGGCGATGACCGGCAGGCCGGTCGTGGCCCGGGCCAGCGCGGGGAGTGTGAGGCCGTTCCCGCCGTCGAGGGCCGCCTGCGCGTACCAGTCGCGCCCGCTGCCCGCGATGTGCAGGTAGTCGGCTCCGGCGTCGGCCGCGGTGGTGAAGACGACGGCGGCCTCGCGCGGCCCGTTCGTCCAGCGGTGGCCCGGGTCGTTGACCTTGCTCTGGGAGAAGCGGACTCCGACCGTGAAACCCGGGCCCGGCCGCCGCCGTAGCCGTCCAGGCGCAGGTTGGTGTGCGCCATGAGGAACTGGTCGAGCAGGTAGCCGTTGGCCGCGTGGATCTCCACTCCGTCGAAGCCCGCCTCACGGGCGCGCCCGGCGGCTGCGGCGAAGCCGTCCACGGCCTCGGCGATCTGCCGTCTGGTCATCTCGGCGGGCACCGGCCAGGGCCCGGCGCCGCGGAACCTGGCCAGCTGTGTGCCGAACGGTCTGACCGCGGAGGGGCCCGCGGTGCCGTCCCGGTAGCGGTTGCCCTGGGCCAGGGCGCCCGCGTGCATCAGCTGGAGGACGATCCGCCCCCCGGCCGCGTGCACCCGGGTGGTGACCTGCCGCCAGGCCGCCCGGTGCGCGGGGTCGGCGATGCCCGGCTGGTTGGCGTAGCCCTGGCTGAAGGCGGTGTCGGTGTAGGTGCCCTCGGTGATGACGAGCCCGAAACCGCCCTGCGCGTAGCCCTCGTAGTACGCGGCCATGTCGGCGGTGGCCTGGCCGTCGGCGGTGGCCGACACCCGGGTCATCGGGGCGACGGCGAGCCGGTTGGGCAGGTCGAGGTGCGCGAACCGGATCGCGGCGAGGGCGGGGTGTGCCACCGTCGTGTCAGCACCCGTCGATGCCGCAGGCGGCGCCCTGGATCACGGCTTGTTCGGCCTGGGCGTCGAGCACGGCCTTGCGCAGCTGCGCCACGGCGGGGACGCCCTCGATCCGGTGGTTTTCGGAGGCGCCCAGGCCCAGTTCGACGGCGATGTCGGCGAGGACGTCCAGCCGGCCGATGTCCCGGTTCTCCTGGAAGAAGGCCCGGAGCATGCGGGGGGTGTACTCCGCCGCCTTGCCGTGTTCGGCGGCGGCTGGTAGCCCTCGAAGGCGAGCCGGGTGTAGGGCTGCGGCGAGACGGTGGGCAGGGTGATGTCCACGCCCGTCCGGCGGGCCATCGGGTAGACGGCGCGCGCCCAGATGGCCGGGAGGTACTCGTCCTCCGGGCGCAGGTGGGAGTCGGGTGGGGGCGCAGCTCGAACGGCATCCACTCGATGTCGACGTCGAGGTCGCGGGTGGCTTCGTGCAGCGGCCCTTCGGCCAGCATGCAGAACGGGCAGACGTAGTCCGACCAGACCTTGATGCCGACCCTGCCGGTGGCCGTGCCGGCCGCCTCGGCCGTACCGGTCACTTCGGTCATGCGTGCCTCCGGTCCATGGTGAGGAACTCCTCGAACGGCTTGGTCGCATCGGGGACGGGGAGGGAGGTGGCCTTGATCGGCCAGTTCTCCGGGCCCTCGGTGAAGACCGAGTACGAGCCCGCGTAGTCGAAGCCGTACTGGGCGGCCTGCCGGCGGTCGACCGCGTGGACGATGTGGGTGACGTTGAAGTAGAGCGAGGCCACGACCTCGGCGTGCGCGGTGGGGTCGTTGTCCTCGCGCACCCGGTTGAGGCCGGTGCCGAGGATCCGGCCGTTGTTGACGACCAGGCCGGAGAACGGGATGCCGCCGGCCGCGACGTGCTCGCGGCTGATCCGTACCGCTTCCTGGACGTAGCCGGTCAGCTCGCTCTGGGGGATCTCGGTGATGCGCATACGTGCTCGTGCTCCCTCCCGGCTCAGACAGCGGTCAGACGCAGGAGGATGGCACCGCCGATGATCGACGCGAAGGAGATCAGACGGGCGAGCGTGATCTTCTCCTTGAAGAGGATCGAGCCGAGGATGACGGTGCCGACGCCGCCGATACCGGTCCAGATGGTGTAGCCGACGCTGACGTCCAGCTCGCGCAGGGCCAGCGACAGGGTGTAGATGCCGCCCGCGGCGGCGAGCAGGGTGAGCACGGAGGGCCACAGGCGGGTGAAGCCCTTGGTGGCGTTGGTGCCGAGCGCGAAGGCGATCTCGAAGAGGATGGCGAAGCCGAGGAAGACCCAGGTCATGACAGCGGCCTTTCTGTTCTGTGACGGGACGGGATGGGGAGGGGCGGTGCGGGGTGGAGCGCCGGCGGGCGCGGGTGCGGGCCCGGTCGGGGGCGCGGTCAGGCGGGGTGCGCGGGTCAGGCGACGCGCGCGGTCAGGCGACGGGCGCGGTCAGGCGACGGGCGCGGGAGCGGGCTCGGCCTGGGCTCCGGGGACGGCGGCCGCCTTCTTGGCCGCGATGTTGTCGGTGATCCGCAGGCCCAGGGCGCCGCCGATGATGAGGATGAAGGCGAGGACCTTCCAGACGGTCATGGGCTCGCCGTAGATGAGGGTGCCGAAGATGACCGTGCCGACGCCGCCGATGCCGGACCAGACGGTGTAGCCGACGCCGACGTCGATGGTCTTGAGGGCCTGGGACAGCGTGTAGATGCCGCAGGAGGCGGCGGCGGCCGTCAGCAGCGAGGGCCACAGCTTGGTGAAGCCGTCGGTGGCGTTGGTGCTGAGCGCGAAGATGATCTCGAAGAGCGAGGAGAACAGCAGCCAGGCCCATCCCTTGGAGGAGCCGGCGGGCGCCGTGTTCGCGGACATGAAGCCCCCATATAGTTGCTTGTACGCGCATGTAATTGTCGCCCGAGAGGTCCCTAGGCAGGGATGAGCGGCAGAACAAAAGCTTGCACGGTCATGTATCTTGTTGTCAAACGTTGATCCCGGAGGAGGTTCACCTGATGACCACACGCCCCTTTGCGCCGCCTGCCTCCTCCGACCAGGCGATGTGGAGCCGGGTCCTGACCCTGCACACCCAGGTCGAACGCGCGCTGGCCCAGGCCCTGCAGCGCCGGCACGGCATCGGACTCTCCGAGTACCGAGCCCTGGAGGACCTGTCCCAGGCCGGCGACGGCGAGCTGCGGATGCAGGAGCTCGCGGACCGGATCGGCCTCGGCCAGAGCTCGGTGACCCGCCTGGTGGGCCGCCTCGACGCAGCCGGTTTCGCCTACAAGGACCTTTGTCCCGCCGACAAGCGCGGTGTGTACGCGGTCATCACCGAAGAGGGTCGCGAGCGCTACAACGCCGCCCGCACCACCTACGCCGAGGTGCTCAGCTCCGCACTGAACACCATGGGCGCCGACCCGAGGCTCGCCGGCACCGTGCAGGCCCTGCGCAGCGCGTACTGAGCAGGCCGGTCGTTCACCTCCGGACCGAAGAGAGCCGCCCGCCGTCCGGGCGGCTTTGCTTGTTTCCGCCCCCATGCAAACGCCCCCGGGTGAACGCGGCCCTTCCTGCGCCCCACTGGATGTAACCCGCGGCTCACCTCTGTGACAGCACCGTTGTGGTTACTTGAACATGCAAGCCCAAGGGACCTAGCTCACCCTTGCTTCGCTTGATACATGCCTGACTCTGCATAGACCCCGGTGGGTACCTTCAGACTGCAACGATCACGGGGGAACGTGAGCCGGGGCCGGGCTGCTGCCGCAGCGCCGTGGCCGGGGCCCGTTCGCAGACGCCATGTGCACCCCCGCGATCCGGATCGGCGACCACTTCGCATCGACGGATGAACGACCGGGGGAACCGTGCCTTCATTACGACTGCTCGACACGCTGGCAGACCACGTGCTGCACCGGCCGCAGAGCGTGGCACTCGCGCGCGGCATCGCCTTCAGCGCCACCGTGCTGGGCCTGACGGTGGCGGGCACGGCGGCGATCGGCATGCTGTTCGTCCTGCGGCTCGGCAGGACGGACAGAGCGGAGTAGCCCGGGCGGCTTCGGCTTCCTCCGGTCGGGGCGGTCGGGGCGTCAGGGGGCGGTGGCTCTGATCCGGTCCAGGAAGGGTTCGAGGGCCGCGCGCCAGGCGGCCGGCTGGTCGTAGTGGAGGTAGTGGCCCGCGTCGGGGATTTCGGCGTACTGGCCGGCCGGCAGGACGCGGACCATTTCCTGGGCCTCGGCGCGGCCCAGCTCGCCGTCGAGGCCCCGGACGACCAGGGTCGGGCAGCGGACCTGGGCCAACTCCTCCCAGTGCGCGTCGTGGACCCAGGTCTCCCGGGCCGTCAGCATCTGGCGGCGGGAGAAGAGGGGTCGCCAGCCGTCCGCGGCCTCGTGCATCACCTCGGCGAAGAAGGCGCCGCGGCCGGGGTCGGGGCGCTCGACCCGGGGGTCGTCCTCGCCGAACCAGCGGCGGGCGGCGTCCTGAGTGGGGAAGGGCAGGGGCCAGCGGCGGAACCATTCTTCCCAGGCGCGCTGGGAGGCTTCGCCGAGGGCGGAGGCCCGCATGTCGCAGATCACCAGGGCCTCGACCAGCTCGGGGCGGCGGGCCGCGAGCTGCCAGCCGGTGAGGGCGCCCATGGAATGGCCGACCACGGTCACCGGGGCCAGGCCGAGCTGCTCGATGGCTGCCTCCGCATCGGCCACGAAGGCCTCGCGGCCGAGGGAGTACGGGCTGCCGGGGCGGGTCGGCGGGCGCTCGCTCTGCCCGTGGCCGCGCTGGTCGAGGGCCACGACGCGGCGGCCCTCGGCGAGCCACCGGGCGGTACCGGCCCAGTGGGAGGCACGGCCCATCAGGCCGTGGAGTAACAGCACCCGCGGGCTCTGCGGGTCCGCGGGCTCGTCCTCGGCTTCCCGGAACTCCCAAGCAGCCAGGCGCACGCCGTCGGACCCCGTCACATCAATGCGCTGTACCACCGCAGATGCACCCCCTTCGCTCCCGGCCAGACTATCGAACCCGCATTCGAAAACAGGGTTCTCGCCCCCAACACCCCTCTTTCGAGTGACCTTGCTCAAGGATTGACCACCGCTGCCGATGGAGATCCTTACCCCCGGGTGCAGGGGCCGCGGGGGTAAGACGGTCCGCGGGTAAGACCTGTAGCGCGCGGGCCTCGGGTACACCATGGGGAGCCCCGGCCCCGGCCCGGCGCGGCGCCGGGACCACCCACATCACCACACCCTGGCACCGCATCCACACCTCACTCGCCACACATCCCCAGGACGAGTGACCGGGACACGTGACGGTGACGCGGGGCGCGGCCCCCAGCGCGAGCCGACGAAGCCTCAGCGCTTGGCGACGAAGACGTGCGAGGCGATGTCCGCCTCCAGCTCGGCCGCCTCGCCGCCGCTGCCGACCAGCACCCCGCCCGGCGACTCCGTCACGCTCACCACCGATCCCGGCTGCACGCCGGCCCGCCGCAGCGTGTACATCAGCTGCGCATCCGTCTGGATCGGCTCGCCGATCCGGCGCACGACCACGGTCTTGCCCTCGGTCCCCGGGTCCAGCTCCGACAGGCTGACCATCCCGTCCTCCAGGAAGGGGTCCGCCTCGGCCTTCTCGCCGAGCTCCTCCAGCCCCGGGATCGGGTTCCCGTACGGCGACTCGGTCGGGTGGCGCAGCAGCTCCAGCACCCGCCGCTCCACCGCCTCGCTCATCACGTGCTCCCAGCGGCAGGCCTCGGCATGCACCTGCTCCCACTCCAGACCGATGACGTCGACGAGCAGACACTCCGCGAGCCGGTGCTTGCGCATCACGCGCGTCGCCAGCCGTCGCCCCTCGTCGGTCAGCTCCAGGTGCCGGTCGGTCGCGACGGCCACCAGGCCGTCGCGCTCCATCCGCGCCACCGTCTGGCTCACCGTGGGGCCGCTCTGATCGAGCCGCTCGGCGATACGGGCGCGCATGGGGACCACACCTTCCTCTTCCAGCTCCAGGATGGTGCGGAGATACATCTCCGTGGTGTCGATCAGTCCGGACATTCGTGCCCCTCGGATATCGTGCGCTGGCCCTGCCCCCAATTCTGACGCATCGGGCCGACAACCGTCCCGTGCCGGGCGCGGTCCCGGGGATTGACGTCCGTATTGACACGCCCTTGGTACAGACCGCACGGTGAGCGGCGGACACGGACGCACCCACTTTCGGAAGGGCCTTCGGCGTATGAGCGAGAGCAAGCTGGCCGGTCAGTTCCTCGACGCCGCCATCGGCCTGCTGGAGCGGGTGCGGGAGGAGGAGGGTGGGCGCATCGCCGAGGCCGGGACCGTCATGGCCGACGCGGTGGCGGCCGGGAACCGGCTGTTCGCCTTCGGTGCCGGCCACTCCTCGCTGCCGGCCCAGGACGTGGTCTACCGGGCCGGCGGACTGGCGCTGATGAACTTCCTCGCGGTGCCCGGCACGGTCGGTGTCGACGTCATGCCCGCCACGCTGGGCAGCGCCCTGGAGCGGGTCGACGGCCTCGCCGGGGCCGTCCTGGACAGCAGCCCGGCCACCGCCGGGGACGTCCTCGTGATCATCTCCCTGTCGGGGCGCAACGCCCTGCCGGTCGAGATGGCCATGAACGCCCGCGCCCTCGGCCTCAAGGTCATCGGCGTGACCTCGGTGGCCTACGCGACGCAGACCAGGTCGCGGCACGTCTCGGGCACCTTCCTCAAGGACCACTGCGACATCGTGCTCGACAGCAAGATCGCGGTCGGGGACGCCGAGCTGACCCTCGACGGCATCGACGCCCCCTTCGCCCCCGCCTCCACCGTCGTCACCAGCGCGATCATGCAGGCCGTGACGGCGGCCGCGGCCGGCGAACTCGCCGCCCGCGGGGTGGAGCCCCCGCTGCTGCGCTCGGGCAACGTGGACGGCGGCCACGAGTGGAACGGCCGGGTCCTCCAGGAGTACGGCGACCGCATCTTCTTCCGCCACTAGTCCGCCACGGGACGACCGGGTCCTGGCCACCAGGCCCTGACGACCGGCCCTCACCACCGGGTCCTCACCACGGTGTCCTACGGCGCGTCCTTCGGGGCGCGGGCCAGGTCCAGGTCGGCGGCGACACGGGCCGCGACCTCCTCCGCGTACGCCGCGTCCGCCTGCTCGAAGGCGGCCCGCGACGGTCCCCGTACGAAGGTCAGCACGCCCAGGGTCCGCCCGCGGCTGCGCAGTACGGTGCACAGCGCGTGCGCCGTGTCCCGCGGCCAGTGGCGGGCTTGCGCCCAGCCCTCGGCCGCGTCCCCGCGCGGCGCGCTGCTGCGCACCGACCCGATCCGGTCCAGGGCCTGGAGCGCCGGGTGCCCGGGCTCGTACCGCACGGGGATCGCCCCGGACCCCGGCAGCAGCGGCGGCGAGGCGGCGGAGCGCACGAGCCGCTGCCGCTCGGGATCGGCCGGCTGGTCCAGTACGTCGAGCAGGGCGTGCTCCGCGAAGCCGGCCAGGGCGAAGTCCAGGCGTACGACCGCGGCCTCCGCCGGGTCCTCGCACTCGGCGGCCGCCCGCCCCGCCCGGTGGAGCTGGCTGGAGCGGAACCGCACCTGAGCCGTGTCCAGCGCGGCTTGGCGGCCCTCGGTGATGTCCTGGAACAGCCAGCCGACGCCGAGCGGTACCGGCTCCTCCGCCAGCGGAGAACCGAGCCGCAGGAACCCGCACCGCCAGCACCGCCGCCGCACCCCCTCCGGGGTGGGCACGGACACCCAGAGCTCGACGGGCTCGGGAGAGGATCCCTCGGCCAGCACGTGCTGGAGGGCGCCTTCCAGTTCCTCGACGCCCTGGCTGAGCAGTTCCCCGAGGGGCCGCCCGAGCAGCGTCGTGCGTCCGGAGCCGAAGGCACGGGCGGCGTGGGCGTTGACGACGGCCGGGCGCAGGTCCACGTCGACGAGGACGACGCCCCAGGAGGCGTCCTCCATCAGGGCCTCGCTCAGGGCAATGGACCGCTCCAGGTCGATCTGCGTGTGCACCTCGGTGAAGGCGCAGTACACCCCGGCGGGTTTCCCGTCGGCGCCCGGCACTCCGGCGGACTGGGTCCGCACGAGGACGCGGCCGCCCTCCTTGGTCAGGAGCGCGAACTCGTTCACCTGCCGGCCGGGAACCTCCAGGGCGGCCATGAGCCGGTCCTCGACGTCCTGCGCGTCGGCGGCCCGCGCTGCCCACCCGGCGAAGCCCTTGCGCCCCACCGCCTCGGCGGCGCTCCAGCCGAGGATCCGCTCGGCCTCGCGGTTCCAGTGGGTGATCACGCCGTCGGCGTCGAAGGCGCAGAGAGCCGCGTCCATCCCGTCCAGCAGCGCTGCGAGCAGATCGTCGGCGGTCTCACTCCGTCCGGAAGCACTCACCTGGCACCCCCTGCAGGTGTTCGCGTGTGCGGCACGTCAGATCATTGAACTGGAACGTGACGCAGCCCACACCGCATTCCCCGAATTGGGCACGAAATCCGCTCAGGAGGGCCCGGTGAGCACCCCGTAAGCCACCCACCGCGGCCACCCTCACCACCACGGTCGGGGCCGTCACGGCGCAGAGCCTCCGGCGCGTACGGACGTCCCCCGCCGGCCGGAGGCGGTGACGCGGGGCTGCGCGGGGCGGGGGGAAATAAATGCTTGTGGCGCGCGGGGTGCGTGTCTAGGCTCTGCCGTACACGAGAAGGGAGGTGGTTCCGGAAATGTACGGTAACCGGACGCGTGAGGTGGCTGCGGGCTAAAGGCCCGTCGTCGCACGCACCCAGTGCGGTGCCCGGCGGAATCGCCCGGCGCCAATCCCAAGCAGTCACCCGACCCGCGGGCTCGCCGGTACGTCCGGCCGGCTTCTCTTACTGCAGAAGAGAAACCCGAGCTCGCGGGTCGTCTGCGTTCCCGGACGGTGCTCCGGGGCCGGGCGCGGCCCGCCCGACCCTCCCGTCAGCGCCGCCGCACGGCTACGGGCAGAGCCGCTCGATGCGCCACTTCCCGCCCTCGCGGACGTAGCGCAGGCGGTCGTGGAGGCGGTTCTCGTGGCCCTGCCAGAACTCCACCTCCTCGGGGACGATCCGGATGCCGCCCCACTCGGGCGGGACCGGGACCTGTTCCCCCTCCGGGTAGCGCTCTTCCAGCTCGGCGTAGCGGCGGTCGAGCTCCGCGCGGGAGGCGATCACCGCCGACTGCTCGCTCGCCCAGGCGCCCAGCTGGGATCCGTGGGGTCGGGAGCGGAAGTACGCGGCGGTCTCGTCGCGGCCCGTGCGGGAGGCGGTCCCGGTGACGATGACCTGGCGGGCGATGGGGTGCCAGGGGAACAGCAGGGCGATGTGCGGGTTGGCGTCGAGTTCGCGGCCCTTGCGGGAGGCGTAGTTCGTGTAGAAGACGAAGCCCCGCTCGTCGAACTGCTTCAGCAGCACCGTGCGGGAGCTGGGGCGGCCGTCGGGCGTCGCGGTGGAGACGACCATCGCGTTCGGCTCGAAGAGATGCGAGTCGGCGGCCTGCTGGAACCACACGGCGAACTGGCGCATGGGATCCTCGGCGAGGCCGTCCTCGTGGACGATCTCCGAGCGGTACTGCTTGCGCATGGTGGCGGGGTCAATGTCCTGGTCGGTCACGCGGGCCATCCTGCCGCAGGAGGACGCGCGGCAGTGTGCCGTATGTCACGCTTCCGCAGGCCAGCGGGAACCGCCAAAATCTTGGGGCCGGTCCGCGGGTCCCACAACGGGTGACCAGCGGCCGTGCCGGGCATCAACGGGGATGACCGCGCCGGACTGCGAATCACGCCGGGAGCCGCGCGTGTTCGCACTATCTGAGGAGCCGCCTGATGTCCGACTTCGTACCCGGGCTCGAAGGGGTCGTCGCGTTCGAAACCGAGATCGCAGAACCGGACAAGGAAGGCGGATCGCTGCGCTATCGCGGCGTCGACATCGAGGACCTGGTCGGCCACGTCTCCTTCGGGAACGTGTGGGGTCTGCTCGTCGACGGGGCGTTCAACCCCGGCCTGCCGCCCGCCGAGCCGTTCCCCATCCCGGTGCACTCCGGTGACATCCGCGTCGACGTGCAGTCCGCCCTCGCGATGCTCGCCCCCGTGTGGGGCCTGAAACCGCTGCTCGACATCGACGAGCAGACCGCCCGCAACGACCTGGCGCGGGCCGCCGTGATGGCACTGTCGTACGTCGCCCAGTCCGCCCGCGGGCAGGGCCTGCCGATGGTGCCGCAGAGCGAGATCGACAAGGCCGAGTCCGTGGTCGAGCGGTTCATGATCCGCTGGCGGGGCGAGCCGGACCCGAAGCACGTCAAGGCCGTCGACGCGTACTGGACCTCGGCCGCCGAGCACGGGATGAACGCCTCGACGTTCACCGCGCGGGTGATCGCCTCCACCGGCGCCGATGTGGCGGCCGCCCTGTCGGGTGCCGTGGGCGCGATGTCCGGGCCGCTGCACGGCGGCGCGCCGTCCCGCGTGCTCGGCATGATCGAGGAGATCGAGCGCACCGGCGACGCCGTGGCGTACGTGAAGAAGGCCCTGGACAAGGGCGAGCGGCTGATGGGCTTCGGGCACCGGGTGTACCGGGCCGAGGACCCGCGCGCCCGCGTGCTGCGGCGTACCGCGAAGGAGCTGGACGCCCCGCGCTACGAGGTGGCGGCCGCGCTGGAGAAGGCCGCGCTGGAGGAGCTGCACGCCCGCCGCCCCGACCGGGTGCTCGCCACCAACGTGGAGTTCTGGGCCGCGATCATGCTGGACTTCGCGGAGGTCCCGGCGCACATGTTCACCTCGATGTTCACCTGCGCCCGCACCGCCGGCTGGTCGGCGCACATCCTGGAGCAGAAGCGCACGGGCCGCCTGGTGCGCCCCTCGGCCCGCTACATCGGCCCGGGCCGGCGCGACCCGCGCGAGATCGAGGGCTTCGCGGACATCGCCAAGACGGCCTGACCCGTCCCGTCCGCCGGAGGCCGCAGGGCGCCGCATCCCCGACGGGGTGCGGCGCCCTGTGCCGTGTGCGCCCCGGTTTGCCGTGTGCGGCCCCGGTTTGCCTGGGACGGCTCGGGTGGCGGTACGGCTCAGCCGAGGACGGTGTCCAGGATGCGGGTCCACTGGGCGACGACGCGGGCGCGGCGGGGGCCGTCGTCGGTCAGGACGTTGGCGAGGCCGAGGCCGCGGGCCATGTCGAGGAAGCCCTGCACGGTCTCCCGTACGCCCGGGACGGATTCGTCGGCGCCCAGGAGGTCGACGGCGATGCGGTGGGTCTCGCGGCCCACGCGCGCCTCCAGTTCGACGACCTGGGGACGCAGCTGTTCCTCGTTGGAGGCGGCGACCCACAGCTGGAGGGCGGCCCGGAAGAGGGCGCCGGTGTAGAGGTCGACGAGGGCCCCGACCACGGCGGGGCGGGCCGCCGGACCGGCGTGGAAGAGCTCGCGCAGGGCGGTGGAGCGTTCCTCGGCGACGTAGGCGACGGCCGCCGTGAACAGGGCCTCGCGGGTGGGGAAGTGGTACTGGGCGGCGCCGCGGGAGACACCGGCGCGTTCGGCGACGACGGCGACGGTGGAGCCGGCCCAGCCCTGTTCGGCCAGGCAGGAGACGGCCGCTTCCAGGAGGTGGCGGCGGGTGACGCGGCTGCGGGCCTGCTTGGGGCCGGTCACGGGCTTCGCGCCGGTCACAGGGCCCATGACGGGTCCCGGCGCTCGAAGCGGGCGGTGATGCCCTCGCGGGCCTCGTCCGAGGCGAAGTGGCGGGCGGACAGCTCCGCCAGCGCGTCTCCGTCCCGGTCCAGAGCGGCCCGCAGCGGCGCGGTGACCAGGCGCTTCGTCTCGGCCAAGGCCTGCGGGCCGGCCTTGCGCAGCCCGGTGAGCACGGGCGTGAGCACCTCGTCGACGTCCTCGCCGTGCAGGGTGAGCAGCCCGATCCGGGCGGCTTCGGCCGCGTCGAAGGCCTCGGCGGTCAGCAGGTAGCGGCTGGCGGCGCGCGGGTCCAGGCGGGGCAGCAGCGGCGCGGAGATGACGGCGGGGACGACCCCGAGGTGGGTCTCGGTGAAGGCGTACGAGGACTGCGGCCCCGCGGCGGCGATGTCGCAGGCGCCGAGCAGGCCGAGTCCGCCCGCCCGGACGTGACCGGTGACGCGGGCGACGACCGGCCGGGGCAGTTCGGCGATCTCGCGGAGCAGGGCGAGGAAGTCGGCCGGTTCGCAGGGGGACTTGAGGTCGGCGCCCGAGCAGAAGGTGCTGCCGGTGTGGGTGAGGAGGACGGCCCGGACCGCGGGGTCGGCGGCCGCCGCGGCGAGGGCGGCGCGCAGCTCGCCGACGAGGCCCGCGGACAGCGCGTTGCGGTTGCCCGGGGAGTCCAGGGTGAGGGTGGTGATACCGGGCGGATGCGCTGCCGGCTCGACGCGGACCAGGGGGGACATGCCGTTCTCCTCCGGAGGGTTGTACGGGTGGTGCGGGGCGTCAGCCGACGGGCGGCAGCCGACGCCCGGGGCTCAGTACGACTTGGGCAGGCCCAGGGTCTGGTGCGAGACGAAGTTGAGGATCATCTCGCGGCTGACGGGGGCGATGCGGGCCACCCGGGAGGCCGTGATGAGGGAGCCCAGTCCGTACTCGCGGGTGAGGCCGTTGCCGCCCAGGGTGTGGACGGACTGGTCCACTGCCTTCACGCAGGCCTCGGCGGCAGCGTACTTGGCCATGTTCGCCGCCTCGCCCGCGGCCATGTCGTCGCCCGCGTCGTAGAGGTGGGCGGCCTTCTGCATCATCAGGCGGGCGAGTTCCAGGTCGATGTGGGCGACCGCGAGGGGGTGGGCGATCGCCTGGTGGGCGCCGATCGGCTCCTTCCAGACCTGGCGGGTGCGCGCGTAGTCGACGGCCTGGGCGAGCGCGTACCGGCCCATGCCGATGGCGAAGGCGGCGGTCATGATGCGTTCGGGGTTGAGCCCGGCGAACAGCTGGAGCAGGCCTGCGTCCTCGTCGCCCACCAGGGCGTCGGCGGGCAGCCGCACCTCGTCCAGGACCAGTTCGAACTGCTTCTCGGCCGCCTGGAGCTCCATGTCGATGACGGAGCGGGAGAAGCCGGGGGCGTCGCGGGGGACGATGAACAGGCAGGGCTTGAGTCGTCCGGTGCGGGCGTCTTCGGTGCGGCCGACGATGAGGGTGGCGTCGGCGATGTCCACGCCGGAGATGAACACCTTGCGGCCGCTGAGCACCCATTCCTGTCCGTCACGGCGGGCGGTGGTGGTGATGCGGTGCGCGTTGGAGCCGGCATCGGGCTCGGTGATCCCGAAGGCCATCGTGCGGCTGCCGTCGGCGAGACCGGGGAGCCAGGCCCGCTTCTGCCCCTCGGTGCCGAAGCGGGCGATGACCGTGCCGCAGATGGCCGGTGAGACCACCATCATCAGCAGGGGGCAGCCCGCGGCGCCCAGTTCTTCGAGGACGATGGAGAGTTCGGCGATGCCCCCGCCCCCGCCGCCGTACTCCTCGGGGAGGTTGACGCCGAGGTAGCCGAGCTTGGCGGCGTCGGCCCACAGCTCGTCGGGGTGGCCGCCCTCGCGGGCGACCCGGGCGAGGTAGTCGCGCCCGTAGCGCCGGCCGAGGGCGGCGACGGCGGCCCGCAGCGCCTTGCGGTCTTCGGTTTCCATGACGGGGCTGGTGGCGGGGCTCATGCTGGCGGTTCCTCCTGGACTACGGCGAGCAGGGCGCCGAACTCGACCTGGTGGCCGACGGTGGCGTGGAGCGCGGTGAGCGTGCCGGAGGCGGGAGAGACGATGCGGTGTTCCATCTTCATGGCCTCCAGCCACAGCAGGGGCTGCCCGGCGGTGACGGGCGTGCCGGGGGCCAGGCCCTCGGCGACGCGGATGACGGTGCCGGGCATGGGGGCGAGCAGGGAGCCGGGTTCGGTGCGGGCTCGGGGGTCGCTGAACCGGGGGACGGGGGTCAGGGTGCGGGCACCCAGCGTGGGGGTCCCCCCGCCGAAGGCAGGGGCGGAGTCCACGTAGGTCTCCTCCCCTCCCGGGCCTTGGGTGTTCGATTTGCGTTTCACGTGGAACATCCGCCGGACACCGTCGACTTCGAGGGTGACGCCTTCCCGTTCGACGGAGAGGACGCGAACGCCGGGCTGGTCCACGAGCTCCGGGGGCCCGGTGCGGGCGGGCCGGTAGCGGACCTCGTACGGGGTCCCGCCCGCGCTGTAGCAGCGGCTCTGCGGCTGGGAGCGGAGGTTGCGCCAGCCGCCGAGGCGGGCGGCGAGCGGGGCTCCGGGGGCGGGCGCGGCATCGGCGAGGGCGGCGGCGACGGCGGCCAGGGCGGTGGCCCGCTCGGCGCCCGGGGCGGGCGCGGTGAGGGCGGCCAGGTGCCGCTCGTAGAAGCCGGTGTCGACGCGGCCGGCCGCGAACTCGGGGTGGTGCAGGGAGCGTACGAGCAGTTCGCGGTTGGTGAGGAGCCCGTGGATCCGGGCTCCGGCCAGGGCGTGGGCGAGGGCCCGGACCGCCTCGGCTCGGGTCGGGGCGTGTGCGACGACCTTGGCGAGCATCGGGTCGTAGTGGATGCCGACCGTGTCGCCGTCGGTGAAACCGGTGTCCACGCGGACGTCGCCGGAGACGGCGAGGGTGTGCAGGACACCGGTCTGGGGCCGCCAGTCGCTGCCCGGGTCCTCGGCGTACAGGCGGGCCTCCACGGCATGGCCGGCGGGCTCCGGAGGCGTGAGGGGCAGGGGCCTGCCCTCGGCGATCCGCAGCTGGAGGGCGACCAGGTCCAGGCCGAAGACCGCCTCGGTGACGGGGTGTTCCACCTGGAGGCGGGTGTTCATCTCCAGGAAGTACGGGCGCCCGTCGGCGGCGACCAGGAACTCGACCGTGCCCGCGCCCTGGTAGGAGACGGCCCGGGCGGCGGCCACGGCCGCCTCGTGCAAGATGGTGCGCAGGGCTTCGGGAAGGCCGGGCGCGGGGGCCTCCTCGATGACCTTCTGGTGGCGCCGCTGCAGGGAGCAGTCCCGGGTGCCGAGCGCCCAGACCGTGCCGTGGGCGTCGGCGAGGATCTGCACCTCGACGTGGCGGCCGCGCTCGACGTAGGGCTCGGCGAAGACCTCGTCGTCGCCGAAGGCGGACCGGGCCTCGGCAGCCGCGGCGTCCAGCTCGGCCTTGAGCTCGGACAGCTCGCGGACGATGCGCATGCCCCGCCCGCCGCCGCCCGCGGCGGCCTTGAGCAGCAGCGGCAGGTCCGCGGCAGTGGCGTGCGCCGGGTCCACGGGGTCGAGGAGCGGGACCCCGGCGGCGCGCATCAGCTCCTTCGCCCGGGTCTTGGAGGCCATGGCCTCGATGGCCTCGGGCGGCGGGCCGATCCAGACCAGGCCCGCGGCGAGCACCTCGCGGGCGAAGTCGGCGTTCTCGGAGAGGAAGCCGTAGCCGGGGTGGACGGCGTCTGCGCCCGCGGCGAGAGCGGCTTTGACGACCAGGTCGCCGCGCAGGTAGGTGTCGGCGGGGGCGGCCCCGGGCAGGCGTACGGCCGCGTCCGCCTCCCGTACGTGCAGGGCGCCCGCGTCGGGGTCGGAGTGCACGGCGACGGTCGCCAGGCCCAGGGCGCGGGCGGTGCGGAAGACGCGGACGGCTATCTCGCCGCGGTTCGCGACGAGGACCGAGGTGATCAGCTGGGTCATGTGCGGGGTCATGTGCGGGCTCACATCCGGAAGACGCCGAAGCCGCCGCGGGCGCCCTCGACGGGGGCGTTGTGGACGGCCGACAGGCACAGGCCGAGGACGGTACGGGTGTCGCGCGGGTCGATGACCCCGTCGTCGTACAGCCGCCCGGACAGGAACATCGGCAGGGACTCGGACTCGATCTGCGCCTCCACGAAGGCCCGCATCCCGGCGTCCGCCTCCTCGTCATACGGCTGTCCCTTCGCGGCGGCGGACTGCCGCGCGACGATGGAGAGCACGCCGGCGAGCTGCTGGGGTCCCATGACGGCGGATTTGGCGCTGGGCCAGGCGAAGAGGAACCGGGGCTCGTAGGCGCGGCCGCACATGCCGTAGTGGCCGGCGCCGTAGGAGGCCCCGATGAGCACCGAGAGGTGCGGGACGCGGGAGTTGGATACCGCGTTGATCATCATCGCGCCGTGTTTGATGATGCCGCCCTGCTCGTACTCCTTGCCGACCATGTAGCCGGTCGTGTTGTGGAGGAAGAGCAGCGGGATGTCGCGCTGGTTGGCGAGCTGGATGAACTGGGCGGCCTTCTGCGACTCGGCGCTGAACAGCACGCCCTGCGCGTTGGCGAGGATGCCGACCGGGTAGCCGTGGAGGGTGGCCCAGCCGGTGACCAGGCTGGTGCCGTACAGCGGCTTGAACTCGTCGAAGTCCGAGGCGTCGACGATGCGGGCGATGACCTCGCGGGGATCGAAGGGGGTCTTCAGGTCGGCCGGGACGATGCCGAGGAGTTCGTCCGGGTCGTACGCCGGTTCCTGGGCGCGCGGCGGATCCGGGTGCGGCTTGCGGTGGTTGAGGCGGGCCACGACCCGGCGGGCCTGGCGGATCGCGTCGTGCTCGTCGAGGGCGTAGTGGTCGGCGAGGCCGGAGGTGCGGGCGTGCATGTCGGCTCCGCCGAGGGATTCGTCGTCGCTCTCCTCGCCCGTGGCCATCTTGACCAGGGGCGGACCGCCGAGGAACACCTTGGACCGGTCCTTGATCATGATGGTGTGGTCGGACATGCCGGGGACGTACGCGCCTCCGGCGGTGGAGTTGCCGAAGACGACGGCGAGGGTGGGGATGCCGACGGCCGAGAGCCGGGTGAGGTCCCGGAAGATCGCGCCGCCCGGGATGAATATCTCCTTCTGGGAGGGCAGATCGGCGCCGCCGGACTCGACGAGGCTGATGCAGGGCAGGTTGTTCTGCCGGGCGATCTCGTTGGCCCGCAGGGCCTTCCTGAGGGTCCAGGGGTTGGACGCCCCGCCGCGGACGGTGGGGTCGTTGGCGGTGATCAGGCACTCGACGCCCTCGACCGTGCCGATGCCGGTGACCATGGAGGCACCGACGGGGTAATCGCTGCCCCAGGCGGCCAGCGGGGACAGTTCCAGGAACGGGGTGTCCGGGTCGAGGAGCAGCTCCACCCGCTCGCGGGCGAGGAGTTTGCCGCGGGTCCGGTGGCGGGCCGTGTACTTCTCGCCGCCGCCGAGGAGGGCCTTGGCGTGTTCGGCATCGAGCTCGGCCAGGCGTTCCTGCGCGGCGGCGCGGGCGGCGGCGAACTCGGGGGCGTGGGGGTCGACGGTGCTGGTGAGACGGGTCATGGGCCGGTCCCCTCCGGGGCGGGCAGCAGGTGGACGGGGATGTCGAGGTGGCGGGCGCGCAGCCACTCGCCCAGGGCTTTGGCCTGGGGGTCGAAGCGGTGGGCGGAGGCGACGCCGGCGCCGAGGATGCCGGTGACGGTGAAGTTCAGGGCCCTGAGGTTCGGCAGGGCGTGCCGCTCCACGCGCAGCCCGCGGGTCTCCGGGAGCAGTTCCTGGAACACCTCTGCGGTGAGGGTGCGGTGGAGCCAGTCCCAGGCCGGGTCGGTCTCGACCCAGACACCGACGTTGGCGTCGCCGCCCTTGTCCCCACTCCGAGCCCCGGCCACCGCCCCCAGGGGCGCGCGGATCACCGGCCCTGCGGGGCTCGCCCCCTCCCCGCCCTTCCCCGGAGCCGGGGGCTGCGGGCCCGGGCGCCGCTCCAGGGGCTCCGCCCCGGGGCCGACGGGGGCTCCGCCCCCGGACCCCGGCGCCTCACCCGCCGGCGGGGCGGGGGTGTGCCCCGCACATCCGGCCCGCGCGGCGGGGGAGGGCGCGGGCGCGGAGCGCCCGTCGGGGGCCCCGCTGGTCACGTCCCCGGTTCCGGAGAGGGGCGGGGCTGGGGAGGAGGCTCGGGCAGCCGGGATCATCCGGCGGGTGCCGTCCGGGAGGACCGCCACGTGCGGGACCTCGTCGGCCGGGATCGGGGCCGAGGTGAAGACCCCGTACGGCTGGGCCGGGGCCGGCGGGGCCGTGACGTGGAACCCCGGGTAGCTGCCCAGGGCGAGCTCGACGGCCGCCGAGGTCAGCTCGCGGCCCACCCGCTCCGGCGAGGGGTCCCGGACCACCAGCCGCAGCAGCGCGCTCGCCGTTTCCTGCGTCGGGGCGTCCTCGTGGTCCGTGCGGGCCAAAGTCCAGGCGACCGAGGAGACCGGCGCCAGCGCCTCCGCCATCTGCGCCCGCACGAGGGCCGCCTTCGCCTCGATGTCCAGGCCGGTCAGGACGAAGGCCACCTCGTTGCGCCAGCCCCCGATCCGGGTGACCCCCACCTTCAGGGTGGAGGGCGGCGGCTCGCCCACCGCGCCCGAGATCCGGACCCGGTCGGGACCCGCCTCGGTCAGGCGGACCGTGTCCAGGCGGGCCGTCACGTCGGGGCCGAGGTAGCGCACGCCCTGGGTTTCGTAGAGGAGTTGGGCGGTGACGGTGCCGACCGAGACCACCCCGCCCGTACCCGGGTGCTTGGTGATCACCGCCGTGCCGTCCTCGGAGATCTCCGCCAGCGGGAAGCCGGGCCGACGGACGTCGTGCCCGGCGAAGAAGGCGTAGTTCCCGCCGGTCGCCTGGGTCCCGCACTCCAGGACATGGCCCGCGACCACCGCCCCCGCCAGCCGGTCGTAGTCGTCCGGCGCCCAGTCGAACCACCACGCCGCCGGCCCGCTGACCAGGGCCGCGTCCGTGACCCGGCCGGTGACGACCACGTCCGCGCCTTCCCGCAGGCAGGCGGTGATGCCCGCGCCGCCGAGATAGGCGTTCGCGGTCAGGGCCCCCTCCGCCCCGGCGTAGGGCATCAGGTCGTCGCCCTCGACGTGGGCGACCGCGACCGGCACCCCGACCTCGGCCGCCAGCGCGCGGATCGACCCGGCCAGCCCCGCCGGGTTCAGCCCGCCCGCGTTCGCGACGATCCGTACGCCCCGCTCGTGCGCCAGGCCGAGGCCTTCCTCCAGCTGGCGCAGGAAGGTCTTCGCGTAGCCGAGGTCCGGGTTCTTCAGCCGGTCGCGGCCGAGGATCAGCATGGTCAGCTCGGCCAGGTAGTCCCCGGTCAGTACGTCCAGCGGTCCGCCGGTCAGCATCTCGCGCAGGGCGTCGAAGCGGTCTCCGTAGAAGCCGGACGCGTTCCCGATCCGCAGCGGACGACCGGGTAGCGGACGGCCGGGCACCGGGGGACGGGTCACCGCGCGTCTCCCGGTGCGCGGCCCGGG
Organism: Streptomyces sp. NPDC044571; assembly: GCF_040647115.1. NCBI lineage: Bacteria > Bacillati > Actinomycetota > Actinomycetes > Kitasatosporales > Streptomycetaceae > Streptomyces > Streptomyces sp. NPDC044571. The sequence goes on along the minus strand of NZ_JBEZBN010000011.1, from coordinate 78,939 downwards.
CCCGCCGGCCCCGCGAAGGCCTGGGCGATGTCCAGCCAGCGGTCGGCGTCGGGGCCGGTCGCCGTCACGCGCAGGTCGCAGCGGTGGGCCCGCTGGGTCACCAGGAGGCAGAAGTCGAGCGCCGGGCCGGTGACCCGCTGCGCGGCGTCCTCCGGGCCGTACGACCAGAGCTCCCGGCCGTCCGGGGAGCGCAGTTCCACCCGAAACTCCTCGCCGGGAGCGGGCAGTCCCCGTACGGCGAACGCGTAGTCCCGGGCACGTACGCCGATCCTGGCCACGTGCCGCAGCCGCGCGGTCGGGATGCGGCGGACGCCGAGGGCGTCCGCGACGTCCTGGCCGTGCGCCCAGGTCTCCATCAGCCGGGCGCTCGCCATCGAGGCGGCCTTCATCGGCGGCCCGAACCAGGGGAAGCGGGTGTCCGGCGAGGCGGCGGCGAGTGCCGCGTCGAGCGCCGTACGGGTGGCCCGCCAGCGCTCCAGCAGCTCGCCGGGCGGCAGCGCCGCGCCCTGCGCCGCACCCTCGTCCACGAAGGTGTCCGGCGCCGCGAGGGCCGTCTCGGTCAGGCGGGCGAAGCCGGGAGCGTCGGTGAGGGAGAGCAGCGCGGCCCGGTCCGTCCAGTGCAGGTGGGCGATCTGGTGGGCGACGGTCCAGCCTGGGGCGGGGGTGGGCCGGGCCCAGTCCGCCTCCGGCAACTCGCCTACAAGGCGGTCCAGTTCGAGGCTCTCCTCACGCAGGTCGGCACGGACGGCGATGGCGGACGGATCGGGCACTGCGTGCTCCCCTCTCGGCGTGAGGGAAGACTGGCAGCCCGCCACAAAACAATCAAGCATGCTTGCATGATTTGGCCGCCCAACCGCCGCCTTCCCGCCACCCGCCCCAACCGGCGCCCTCGGACGCCCGCTTGCCGTCCGGCCGCGGACCGGCAGGTCCGACCCCCGGTCGACCCGCTCACCATGCCGGGCGATTCAGGCCGTACCTCCCCAACTCGCCAGGGATCACCGGATGTCGCACCGATACTGAACGCTTCGTCCCCCCACCCCGGGCAAACCGACGAAGAGGATGAACCGACGTGACCGACGTGACCGGCAGGAACCCAGCCGCCTTCTCCCTCTATCCCGAGCTCGACGCCACCACCCTCACCGCCTTCCTCACCGCCTTGGAGAGCGGCGACGTCACCGGCCTCGCCCCGGCCCGCGCCGCCGAGATCGCGGACGTCCGCTCCGTCGCCGTCTTCGGCCGCGTCAAGGTCGCCGGCGCCGACGGGGACCTGCTCGATGCCGCGCTGTGGCGGCACACCGGGGTCCAACCGCGGCCGGTGATCGTGATGCCCTCGCCGTGGACGCACCACGGCTGGCTCCCCTACGTCGTCCAGGCGAGCATCTTCGCGGCCCGCGGCTACAACGTCCTCGCCTACAGCGCCCGCGGCTTCGCCGGTTCCGAGGGCCAGGTCGACGTGGCGGGCCCGCTCGACGTCGCCGACGGCAGCCGGGCCCTGGACCACCTCATCGAGCGCACCGCCGGGTCGGTGACCAGGATCGGCTTCCTCGGGGACTCGTACGGCTCCGGCATCGGCCAACTGGTCGCCGCGCACGACACCCGCGTCGACGCGGTGGTCGCCCTCAGCACCTGGGGCGACCTCGGCGAGGCCTTCTACGAGAACCGGACCCGCCACGTCTCCGCCGTGGAGGCACTGCTGCGCGCGGCCTCGAAGGCACGGCTGAGCCCGCAGACCCAGAGCGTGTTCGAGAACGTCCTCGCCAACCGCGACGTCCAGGGCACGCTGCGCTGGGCCGAGCAGCGCTCCCCGTACAGCCACGTCAAGGAGCTCAACCGCCGGCACGTTCCCGTCTACTTCGCGCAGGCGTGGCACGAGACGCTCTTCCCGAACAACCAGACGCTGAAGATGTTCAACGAGCTGACCGGCCCCAAACGCCTCGACTTCTCCATCGGCGACCACTCCGGGCCGGAGATGACCGGCATGATCGGGCTGCCCAACCGGATCTGGACCACCGCCCACCGCTGGCTGGACCACCACCTCAAGGGCATCGACAACGGCATCACCGACGAGGGCCAGGTGCTCGCCGAGGTCATGTGGGGCCGGGCCCTGGAGCCCCGCCCCACCTGGCCCTCTGTCACCGAGGACGTACGCCGCCTGCACCTGGCCGGGACCGGCGAGCTCACCGACGCCGCCGACGCCGGCTGGAGCGCGAGCGTCCTGTGCGGGGTGGACACCCCCGCCACGGTCGCCGACGCGGTCGTGCTCTCCGGGTACGACGAGATCGCCGGCCGCCCGAAGGCCTACCCGACCGGCGACATCGACCGCTCCGTCGCCGCCGTCTGGGCAGCCGACCCGGAATCGGAGACCACCCGCCTGCGCGGCATACCCCGGCTGCGCGTGACGTACCGGGCCGCGAACTCCAAGTCCACCTTCGTCGCGTACCTGCTCGCCGTCGCACCCGACGGCACGGGCCACCTCGTCACGCACGCCCCGTACACGGACCTCGACTCACCGCCCGACAGCCTCGTCCGCGCCGACATCGAGCTCCAGGCCACGGCGTACGACGTCCCGCGCGGGCACCGGCTGATGCTGGTGATCGACGCCCGCGACCCCTTCTACGGCGACGCCAACCTGCCCCGCGCGACGCTCGCCTTCACCTCCCCGGAGCCCACCCCGTCCTACCTGGACCTGCCGCTCGGCTAGGCCGGTCCCCGTCCCGCCGGCCCCCCGTGCCGGCGGGACGGAACTCACGACGTACGGGACAGGTCCATCGTCCAGTTGAGGAGCCAGCGGTCGTCCTCGGCCACGGAGAAGTACTGCTCCCACCGGGCGGAGTCCGCCGTGATGTCCCGCCACACGAACCGCACCCGGACCGCCTTGCCCTCGTAGGAGTCCTCGCCCTCGAAGACGCCGGTACCACCGCGGAACCCGCCGACCACCGGCGGGAAGAGCGTGCCCGTGCGCCCGCTGGCCCAGTACAGCGACCACTGCTCCCGCACGGGGTCGTAGAGGCGCAGGGTGAGCCCGGCGAAGCCCTTCGTCGGGAACTCGATCTCGTCGAAGCTGGCATGTCCGTCGAAGTGGCGCGAGGCGCGGGACACCGCCGGGAACTCCTCCCACGCACTGTCCGCGTCGAGGAAATCGGTACGGCGGCGGTTGGTGACGTCCCAGGTGCCGAGCAAGAAGTCGAAGTCGTTCATCCCGTGAACCTAAGAGCCCTCCCCTGACATCCTGTGTCAGTGAAGTCCAGCCGGCTCCTCTCGATGCTCCTCCTGCTCCAGACCCGCGGGCGGATGACCGCCGCCGAACTCGCCGCCGAGCTGGAGGTGTCCGTACGCACCGTCTACCGCGACGCGGAGGCGCTGGCCGCGGCGGGCGTACCGCTGTACGGGGACGCCGGCCACAGCGGCGGCTACCAGCTGCTCGCCGGCTACCGGACCCGCCTGACCGGACTGAACTCCGGCGAGGCGGAGGCCCTGTTCCTGACCGGCATGCCGGGCCCCGCGGCGCAGCTCGGCCTCGGGCCGGCCCTGTCGGCAGCCCAGCTCAAGCTGCGCGCCGCCCTGCCGCCCGAGATGCGGGAGCAGGCCGACCGGATGCGCCTGCGCTTCCACCTGGACGCCCCGGGCTGGTACGCGGAGCACGAGGACACCCCGCACCTCGCCCAGGTCGCGGACGCGGTCTGGCGCGGCCGGGTGATCGAGGTCCGCTACCGCCGCTGGAAGGAGCCGCGGGAGGTCGACCGGCGCCTGGCCCCGTACGGGCTCGTCCTGAAGGCGGGCCGCTGGTACCTGGTGGCCGCACCCGCCCAGGCCGAGCCGCGCACCTACCGCGTGGACCAGATCCTGTCCGTCACCGAAACCGAGGAACGCGCCGAGCCGCCGCACGGCTTCGACCTGGCGGCCCACTGGCGCCGCACCCAGACCGACTTCCACGCCCGGCTGTACCCGGAGGAGGCCCTGGTACGCCTCTCCCCCCGCGCCGCCGCCCGGCTGACCGGCGCCCAGGCCCGCGCCCTGACCGCCACGGCCGAACCGGACCCGGACCTCCCGGGCTGGACCCGCGCGGTCCTCCCGATCGAGTCCCACACCCAGGCCCAGGATCAGTTCCTGTCCCTGGGCCCGGACGCAGAGGTCCTGTCCCCGCCGCCCCTACGAGCCGCCATCCGCACAGCCCTCACCACCATGACGGCCCGCTACACCTGAGGCGCCACCGGAAGCAGAGCAGGTGACGCCCGGGGCCGACGTCGACGACCCCCGGGGACACCCGGGCTCGTGGACCGTCACCCCGCCCTCCGGGCCCCCGATCGGGAGCGGCTGCGCACCACAACTCGGGCGTTATCCCGGCCCCAACGGGGCGAGCAGTCCGCAGCCGGCACACTTCACGTGCTCCTTCGCACAGACCCCGTCCGGATGCGCCGCCGAGGACATGATTTTCAGGCTCAGCCGCGAGAGGTCGAACGCCTCCCGCTGCATCCGTCCGAGGTCTTTCGTGACGGCCACCCGGTCAGCCTTCCTGAGTGATCACTCGGTGAAAGGCCCTGACCACCCTCGCCAGTGCGCGCACACGGTTCCAGTCGCCCAACGGGGAGGCCTCGGGACCGCGGCCGGTGAGGGTGCGCCAGTCCTCCAGCGCGTTGCCGGCCGCAGCCGCCCCGTTCCGGCGGATGACATCACAGAGAAGCTGCTCGCCCTGGATGGTCAGGCCGGAGAGGAGCGCGGCGATGTCCTCATCGGGGGGCTTGAGGTTGTAGGGGACCAGGGCCTTCGAGACCAGGGCCGCCGCGTCGGCGGCCATCGCCGAGGCGGGGGTGTCCGCAGGACTCTCGTGCACGACGCATCACTCCTCGACAAAGGGCGACGAGGGATAAATCTCCCTAGGGAGCCGGACAGATCTCCCTAGGGAGGTCAAGCGGCCCTCCTCGGAAGCGCTGCCACGCCAGCAAAAAGGGCCCGCCGAAGCGGGCCCTTGCACGGTGTGACGGTCAGCTGTTGAAGTCGTACTGCATGACGTACGAGCCGGCGTCCAACAGCATGTGGTTGACCTCGACAGGCTTGCGCTCTGCGGTCATTGCAGTCCGGTAGACCTCGATGAGAGGAGTCGCCGGCAGGAGGGCGAGCAGGTCTGCCTCTTCCGGACTGGGCATGCGGGCCCGGAGTTCCTCCGTGAAGTCGACAGGAGCCAAGCCCAGATCTGCCAGCCGGGCGTAGACGCCGCCGGGGCCGGGGTCTGGCTGGGCGATCCGGGTGTGGCGGACGAGGTCGGCGGCCAAGTACGAGGTCGCCTGCTGCACCGGGGATCCGTCGACGAGGTACCGGCGGCTGCGGACGAGGACCGTCGCGCCCTCGTCGAGACGGAGGGCGCGCACCACCCACCCCGGCGCGACCGTCTCGTGGACCTCGATGTCCACGACCTCCATCGGCCGGCCACTCACATCCGCGGACCAGATCGAGGCGCCCGACGACCACTGCGACCGGGACAGTCGCTGCGTCGCCACGCGCCGGATCGGCTTGAACTCGCGGACGTAGGTGCCGGAGCCCGGTCGGGCAACGGCCGCCCCTTCCGTGACCAGGAGCTTCAACGCGTTCGCGGCGGTCATCTTCGCCACGCCGTACTGCCTGACGAGCGCAGGCTCTCCGGGCAGTCGAGCGCCCGGGCCGAATTCACCGGAGTCGATGCGCGCCCGCAAGTCGTCGGCGATCTGCCGCGCCGTCTCGGGCATGATCGACCTCCGTTTCTCCCTAGGGTGGTACCAACTTAGTCAACGGTCGGCGGCTTCGCTCAGCGGGGCGCCGGGCGCGTCGGCTCCGCCGGAACGGGCGGCCGCGGGTTGGCCGGCCACGTTGGCCGGCCGCAGGTCGGCCGGTCGGGGCGGGCGGCGTGCCCCTGCGAGCGGGGGTCAGGCGTCTGCCAGGCGGGGCTGGGAGCGGACTGCGCCCATGGAGGCTGCGATCACCAGGGCGATCGCCGCCGCGTCCAGGGCGGACAGCGCCTGGTGGAGGAGGAGGAAGCCCGCCGTGGCGGCGATGGCCGGCTCCAGGCTCATCAGGATCGCGAAGGTCGGGGCCGGCAGCCTGCGCAGGGCCAGCAGTTCCAGGGTGTACGGCAGGACCGACGACAGCACGGCGACCCCGACGCCCAGCGCCAGCGTGCTCGGCACCAGCAGCGCCGAGCCCGCTTCGTACACGCCCAGCGGGAGCGACAGCACCGCCGCCACCGCCATGGCCAGGGCGAGGCCGTCCGCCTGCGGGAAGCGGCGGCCGGTACGGGCGCTGAAGAGGATGTACGCGGCCCACATCGCGCCCGCCCCCACCGCGAGGGCCGCGCCCAGCAGGTCGAGGCCGCCGAAGCCGCCTCCGCCGTGACCGGCCAGCAGCCCGACTCCGCCCAGCGCGAGGACCGCCCACAGCAGGTTCACCAGGCGTCGCGAGACGAGCACCGACAGGGCCAGTGGGCCGAGCACCTCCAAGGTGACGGCCGGGCCGAGCGGAATGCGGTCGATGGCCTGGTAGAAGAGGCCGTTCATCCCGGCCATGGTGATGCCGAAGGCCACGACGGTGCCCCAGTCGGCCCGCGAGTACCCCCGCACCTTGGGGCGGCACACGAGCAGCAGGACCAGCGCGGCAGCGGCCAGCCGCAGGGTGACCACGCCCGCCGCACCGGCCCTCGGCATCACCATCACGGCGAGGGCGGCCCCGAACTGCACCGAGACCCCCGCCGCGATCACGAGCGCGACCGGACCGAGCCGGGACGGGCTCACGGCAGGCTCCGCGGAGGCGGAGGCGGAGGCGGAACCGGAACCGGCGGAATCGGACACCGAAGCGGACGGCGAACGGGTCGCAGAACCGGAAGCGGAGGGAGCGGGCACGGGTGCGGGCATGAATCCAGACTAAGGGGTCTGTAAGACCCGTTCAGCTATGTCCTGCCTTACAGCCCCTCCGCCAGCACCTCCGCCAGGTGTGCACCCCGGCCCCCCGCCAGCTGGGCGATCTGCGTGCGGCACGAGAAGCCGTCCGCCAGGACCACCGCGTCGCGCGGCGCCCCGCGCAGGGACGGCAGGAGCTGTTCCTCGGCGCAGGCCACCGACACCGCGTGGTGGCCCGGCTCGAAACCGAAGTTCCCGGCGAGGCCGCAGCAGCCGCCGCTGAGCTCCCCCGTCAGACCGGCCCGTTCACGGAGCCTGCGGTCCGCCGCGTCACCGAGCACGGCGTGCTGGTGGCAGTGGGTCTGGCCGACCACCGGCCGGTCCAGCCGGGGCGGCTGCCAGTGCGGGGCGTACTGCTCCAAGGTCTCCGCGAAGGTACGGACGGCCGCCGCCAGGCGGGCTGCCCGGGGCTCGTCGGGCAGGAGGGCGGGGAGGTCGGTGCGCAGGGCTGCCGCGCAGCTGGGTTCGAGGACGAGGACGGGCGCCTCGACCTCGCCCACCGCGTCCAGCGTGCGGGTCAGGACCCGGCGGGCCCGGTCGAGGCGGCCGGTGGACAGGTACGTCAGCCCGCAGCAGACTCCCGCCGGGGGTACGGCCACCTCCAGTCCCGCCGCGGCCAGGACCCGGACGGCCGCCCGTCCGGCCTCGGGGGCGAGGTACTCCGTGAAGGTGTCCGGCCAGAGGGTGACGGTGGCGGCGGGGCCCTGCGGGCGGCCCTCCCCACCCCGCCGCTTCCCGAAACCGGGGCTGCGCCCCGGACCCCGTGCCCCGCCCGTCCGCGCGACCGCACGGCTGCGCCGCCACCACCGCGTGAAGGGCTCCGCCGCCAACGGAGGCAGCCGCCGCTCCGGCGCCAGCCCCACCAGTCCCGCCAGCCACGCCCGCCCCGCCGAGCCCACCGACCGCCTCCCGGTCGCCAGCTCCGCCTGCCGAGCACCCACGCCCCCCGACCCGGCATCCCCACCCCCCGGCACCCCGCCGGCCAGCCGCCCCAGTCCGTTCACCAGCCCCGCCGCCCGTACCGCGGAGATCGTCCGGAGCCAGCGCGGCAGGCCGCCCAGCGTGTAGTGGGAGAGCGGCCGGATGCGGCCCGCCCAGTGGCGGTGCAGGAACTCCGCCTTGTACGCCGCCATGTCCACGCCCACCGGGCAGTCGCTGCGGCAGCCCTTGCAGGCCAGGCACAGGTCCAAGGCCTCGGCGACCTCCGCCGAGCGCCAGCCGTCCGGCAGGATCTCCCCGGCCAGCATCTCGTGCAGCAGCCGGGCCCGGCCCCGGGTGGAGTGCCGCTCCTCCCCCGTGACCCGGTACGAGGGGCACATCACCCCCGGCCCGCCGACCTCCGTCGTACGGCACTTCGCGACGCCGACGCACCGGGCCACCTCCGCCGCCTGCGGCGCGGCCATCGGCAGCACCGCGAAGCGGAGGTTCTCGTCGAGCCGGGCCGGCCGCACCAGCATCCCCGGGTTCATCCCGCCCGCCGGGTCCCACACCTCCTTGTACGCGCCGAACAGCCGCACCACCTCGGGCCCGTACATCCGCGGCAGCAGCTCCGCCCGCGCCTGCCCGTCCCCGTGCTCACCCGACAGCGAACCGCCGTGGGCCACCACCAGCTCCGCCAGTTCCTCCGAGAAGGCCCGGAAACGGGCCACCCCGCCCGCCGTCACCAGGTCGAAGTCGATCCGCACGTGCACGCAGCCCTCCCCGAAGTGCCCGTACGGGGTACCGCGCAGCCCGTGCGCCGCCAGCAGCGCCCGGAACTCCCGCAGGTAGGCGCCCAGCCGGGCCGGCGGCACCGCGCAGTCCTCCCATCCCGGCCAGGCCATGCCGCCCCCGGGCAGCCGGGTCGCCGTGCCCGCCGCGTCCTCCCGGATCCGCCACAGCGCCCGCCGGCCCGCCGGGTCCGCGACCACCACCGCGTCGAGCGCATCCGCCGCCCGCACGAGGGCGCGCGCCGCCCCCTCGTCCCGCATCTCCGCGAACAGCCAGGCGCCGCCGCGCGGCAGGGCCGACGCCGCGCCGCGCACCAGGTCCCGGGCCATGCCCTCCACCGTGAGCGGGGCGTAGCCGAGCAGGCCCGCGGCCGCGTCGGCGGCGGCGCTCTCGTCGGCGTACCCGAGCACCGCGAGCACCGGCGCGCGCGGCGCCTCCACCAGGCGTACGACCGCCTCGGTCACCACCCCCAGCGTGCCCTCGCTCCCGCAGAAGGCCCTGGCGAGCTGCACGCCCCGCTCGGGCAGCAGCGCGTCCAGGCCGCCGTATCCGGAGATCCGCCGGGAGAACCCCCCGGACATCCCCGTCCGCAGCACCGCCAGGTTCCCCGCGACCAGCTCGCGCAGCCCCTCGGGAGCCCCCGCCCAGCCGGTGCCGATCCGGTGGACCGCTCCCCCGTACGCCGCCACCTCCAGCTCCGCCACGTTGTCCGCGGTGGTGCCCCAGGCCACCGAGTGGGCGCCGCACGCGTTGTTGCCGATCATCCCGCCGAGCGTGCAGCGGGAGTGCGTCGAGGGGTCCGGGCCGAAGACCAGCCCGTACGGGCGCACCGCCTCCTGCAGCCGGTCGAGCACCAGCCCCGGCTGGACCACGGCGGTCCGGGCCGCCGGGTCCACCGACACCACCGCGTCCAGGTGCCGCGTCAGGTCCAGCACCACCCCCACCCCGGTGGCCTGGCCGGCGGTGGAGGTGCCGCCGCCGCGCGGGACGACCGGGACCCCGGCCTGCGCGCACACCCGCAGGGCGGCCGCCACGTCCTCGGCGTCGCGCGGACAGACCACCCCGAGCGGGACACGCCGGTAGTTCGACGCGTCCATCGTCACGAGGGCGCGCGCCGCCGCGCCGAAGTCCACCTCCCCGCGCAGCTCGGCCCGCAGGGTCCGCTCCAACTCCCCGGAATCCGTCACCCGTCCACCTTGCCCCGGACACGCGCGTCTCATCCGGTGGACGCGCCTCCGGGCCGCGGACCTGGACCGGATACGCTCCGCTCGTGGCTGAGATCCAGATTCCCGCTGACATCAAGCCCGCCGACGGACGCTTCGGCGCGGGCCCCTCCAAGGTGCGGACCGAGGCGCTGGACGCCCTCGCCGCCACCGGTACCTCCCTGCTCGGAACCTCGCACCGCCAGGCCCCGGTCAAGAACCTGGTCGGCTCGGTACGCCAGGGCATCCGGGACCTCTTCTCGCTGCCCGAGGGATACGAGGTGATCCTGGGCAACGGCGGTTCCACCGCCTTCTGGGACATCGCGACCGCCGGGCTCATCGAGCGGAAGTCCCAGCACCTCACCTTCGGCGAGTTCTCCTCCAAGTTCGCCAAGGCCGCGAAGCTCGCGCCGTGGCTGGAGGAGCCGTCCGTGATCTCCTCCGGGCCGGGCACGCACCCCGAGCCGGTCGCCGAGGCGGGCGTGGACGTGTACGCGTACACCCACAACGAGACCTCGACGGGTGTCGCGGCCCCCATCAAGCGGGTCGCGGGCGCCGACGCCGGTTCCCTCGTCCTGGTGGACGCCACCTCGGGCGCCGGCGGTCTGCCGGTGGACATCACCGAGACCGACGTCTACTACTTCGCCCCGCAGAAGTCCTTCGCCTCCGAGGGCGGTCTGTGGCTGGCGGCGTTCTCCCCGGCCGCCCTGGAGCGTGCCGCACGCGTCCACGCGTCCGGCCGGCACGTCCCGGAGTTCTTCTCGCTGCCGACGGCGATCGACAACTCGCTGAAGAACCAGACCTACAACACCCCCTCGCTGTCCACCCTCTTCCTGCTGAACGAGCAGCTGGAGTGGATCAACGGCCAGGGCGGTCTGGACTGGGCGACGGCCCGTACGGCGGCCAGTGCGCGGAACCTGTACGGCTGGGCGGAGGCGTCGAAGTACGCGACCCCCTTCGTCGTGGACGCCGACAAGCGCTCCGCCGTCATCGGCACGATCGACTTCTCGGACGACATCGACGCGGCGGCCGTGGCCAAGGTGCTGCGCGCGAACGGCATCGTGGACACGGAGCCCTACCGCAAGCTCGGCCGCAACCAGCTGCGGATCGCGATGTTCCCGGCGATCGACCCGGCGGACGTGCAGGCGCTGACCGCCTGCATCGACCACGTGATCGAGAAGCTCTGACCGGGAAGTCCTGAAACCCCGGCGGAGCCCCTGACCGGAAGGCCCTGACCGGAAGGCCCTGACCGGTCGGGACCCGCGTACGCAGCCCCCGGCGACCTCGGTCACCGGGGGCTCCGTCGTTCCCGGACCGCACGCGATACGGTCAAGACCTCGGCATTCGGTGAATGCAGTACAGCTTGGAGGCAGCGGCGTGAGCGTGCGAGTGACGGCGGCCCAGGGCGGCGCGGACCCCTTCGGCACGGCCCGGTTGCGGCGCGGGGTGCTCGACGCGTGGGGCGCGGGCCCGGCCCGGTTCCGGGAGGACGCCAACGCCGAGGAGGACCTGGCCCTCGGCGGCTACCGCGACCGGCTCGTCGTGGAGCTGGCGCAGAACGCCGCAGACGCCGCCGCCCGGGCCGAGGTGCCCGGCCGGCTCCGGCTGACCCTGCACTCCGGCGAGGTCGGGCATGCGGTGCTGGCCGTCGCCAACACCGGTGCCCCGCTGGACGCGGCGGGCGTGGAGTCGCTGAGCACCCTGCGGGCGTCCGCCAAGCGGGAGCCCTCCGGCCCGGGTGGCGCCGCGGACACCGTGGGCCGCTTCGGCGTCGGCTTCGCGGCCGTGCTGGCGGTCTCCGACGAGCCCGCCGTACTGGGTCGACACGGCGGGGTCCGCTGGTCCCTGGCCGAGGCCCGGGAACTGGCCCGGGAGGCCGCCAACGGCAGCCCCGGACTCGGTGACGAACTGCGCCGCCGCGACGGCCACGTGCCGCTGCTGCGGCTGCCGCTGCCCGCCGAGGGCAGCGCGCCCGAGGGCTACGACACCGTCGTCGTCCTCCCGCTGCGCGACGCCGCCGCCGAGGACCTGGTGCAGCGCCTCCTCGACGGCATCGACGACGCCCTGCTGCTGACCCTGCCCGGCCTGCACGAGATCGTCGTCGAGACCCCGGCCGACGGCACCCGTACGCTCCACCGCCGCACCGAGGGCGCGTACACCGTCGTCGAGGACTCCGCCGGCGGCACCCGCCGCTGGCGCACCGTCCGCCACAGCGGCCCCATCGAGCGGGCGCTGCTCGCCGACCGGCCGGTGGAGGAGCGGCTGCGGCCCGTCTGGACGGTGTCCTGGGCCGTGCCCGTCGACGCCGAGGGCGAGCCCCGCCACCCGGCCACCGCGCCCGTGGTGCACGCGCCGACGCCGACCGACGAGCCCCTCGGCATCCCCGCGCTGCTCATCGCGACGCTGCCGCTGGACACCGCCCGCCGCCACCCCGCGCCGGGGCCGCTGACCGACTTCCTGGTGGAGCGCGCGGCCGACGCGTACGCCGAACTGCTGGGTTCCTGGGACCCGGTGACCACCGCGCTCGTCGACCTCGTACCCGGGCCGCTCGGCAAGGGCCCGCTGGACGGGGCCCTGCGCGCGGCCATCCTCCGGCGGCTGCCGCGCACCGCCTTCCTCGAACCGGCGGCCCCCGCCGAGCACGCCGAGGAACGCACCGCCCTGCGCCCCTTCGAGGCCGAGGTCGTCGAGGGCGCGGGCACCGACACCGTACGCGTCCTGGCCGAGGTGCTGCCGACCCTGCTGCCCGCCGGGCTGGAGCGCCGCGCCGAGCTGCGCGCGCTCGGCGTGGGCCGGCTCCCGCTGGGCGACGCCATCGAGCGGATCGCGGGCATCGAGCGCACCCCCGAGTGGTGGCACCGGCTCTACGACTCCCTGGCCGGGGTGGACCCGGACCGGCTCTCCGGGCTGCCGGTGCCGCTGGCCGACGGCCGGACCACGATCGGTCCGCGGCACGTGCTGCTGCCCGACGCGGACACCCCGGCGGACCTGGCCCGGCTCGGCCTGAAGGTGGCGCACCCGGACGCGGCGCACCCGCTGCTGGAGAAGCTGGGCGCGCTCCCGGCGACCCCGCGCGCGGTGCTGACGACCCCGCAGGTCAGGGCCGCCGTCGCCGCATCCCTGGACGCCGGGGAGATCTGGGACGAGGACGCACTGGATCCCGACGAGCTGGCCGAGGTGGTGCTCGGGCTGGTCCGCGACGCCGATCTCGCCCCGGGCGACGAGCCGTGGCTGGGGGCGCTGGCCCTCCCCGACGAGGACGGCGGGCTCACGCCGGCGGGCGAGCTGCTGCTGCCCGGCTCCCCGCTGGCCGCCGTGATCCGCGAGGACGAGGTCCCTTACGTGGACGCGGAGTTGGCCGAGCGGTGGGGCGACCAGCCGTTGACGGCCTGCGGGGTGCTGGCCTCCTTCCAACTGGTCCGCGCCACCGACGTGGTCCTCGACCCGGACGAACTGGAGCCCCGCGAAGGGGACTTCGCCGAACCGGACGACGTCGGCCTGCTCGACGCGGTCGACGTGTGGTGCGAGGACGTGCTCGATCAGCTCCCGGACACCCCGCTGCCGCCGGTCGCCACCGAGATCGTCGCCGTACGCGATCTCGACCTGGTCGACGACGACTGCTGGCCGCAGGCCCTGGCCATGCTCGCCCAGCCCCCGCTGCGCGACGCCCTGACCCAGCCCGTACGGGTCCTGCTGCCGGACGGCACCACGCAGTCGGTGCGCCCGTACACCGCCTGGTGGCTGCGCGACCACCCCGTGCTCGACGGCCGCCGCCCGGCCGGCCTGCGGGCTGCGGGCGGCGACCCGCTGCTGGCCGGTCTCTACACCTCGGCGGACGCCACCGGCTTCGAGGACGAGCAGGTCCTGCGGGCGCTCGGCGTACGCACCACCGTGGCCGCCCTGCTGGACGAGCCCGGAGGCGCGGCCGAGCTGCTGGGCCGGCTGGCCGATCCGGACCGGGAGGTGACCGACCGCCAGCTGCACGCCTTGTACGGGGCGCTGGCCGATCTGGACCCCGAGCAGGTCACCCTGCCCGACGAGCTGCGGGCGGTGGTGGACGGCGGGATCCGGGTGGTGGACGCGGTCGACGCGGTGATCGCCGACGCCCCCGACCTGCTGCCGCTGACCGCCGGGCTGCCGCTGCTGCCCGTCGCCCCCGACCGCGCGGCCGACCTCGCGGACCTGCTGCAGGTGCGCCGCCTGTCGGATTCGGTCCCGGCGGAGGTCACCACCCCGGGTGAGGAGCACGAGGTCCCCGATTCGGTCCTGCTCCTGCTCGGCCCGGCCACGCCCCGGACGTACGTCGAGCACGAGGAGCTGATCGCGGGCGGCGTGGAACTCGACTGGCGGCTCACCGGGGACGGTGTGCTGCACGCCTCCACCCTGGAGGGCGTGGCGGCGGGCCTGGCCTGGTCGGCGAGGCAGTGGCCGCGCCGCTTCGAGGTCGCGGCCCTCCTGGAGGACCCGTCCCGCACGGCCGAACTGGCCCGCGACCGCTGGTTCGACTGACCCGTCCGGGGGTGGGCGGGACCCTACGGGGCCTCGGACGGGGTGAGCAGGGCGTCGGCCACCGCGGTCCGCGCGTAGAGCATGGAGCGGCCGTTGCGGTGCGCGGTGACCAGGCCCGCGTTCCGCATCGCCGTCAGGTGCTGGGACACCCCGGCCGCCGACAGTCCGCACTGCCGGGCGAGCTGGGTGGTCGAGGCCGGGGTGTCGAGTTCGGTCAGGAGCAGCGCACGGGAGCGGCCGATGACGGCCGCGACGGCTTCGACGGCGGCTCCGCCGGCGCGCGGCTCCCACAGCGTGCCGATCCCGCGGGCGGGATACGCCAGTTGCGGCGCCTCGCTCACCACCGTCCGGGTCAGCACGCGCGGCCAGGCGAAGACCGAGGGCACCAGGAGCAGCCCCGGCCCCGCCTGTTCCCGGGTCGGGTGGCAGTGCCGGCGGAGCAGGCGCAGGGTGCCCTCGTCCCACCGTACGGAGGCGTGCAGTTCGTTCAGGACGTGCGCGGAGCCGTGCTCGGCGACCTGCCGGGCCCGGTGGAACAGGTCGGCCTCCAGGAGCCGGCGGATACGGGCCCAGTACGGAGCGAGCGCGAGCTCCCAGTACGTCTCGATCTCCGCGGCCACCTTCTCCAGCGCCGCCTCCGGCTCCTCGTGGAGCTGCCGCAGACGGGCCCGGCCGGCTCCCCCCTTGGCCTCCAGGGTCTTCAGGTCCGCGCGTACCAGGTCGGCGGGGGTGCGGCGGATGACGGCCAGCTCGGCGGAAACGTCGGGGAACGGCCCGGCCGGAGTGGGGGTGAGGAAGTCGGCCAGGTACCCCCGGCCCGGGATCAGATCGGACAGCCAGCCCCGGTCCAGACCCGCGCGCAGCAGCCGGGGCCGCACCTGCCCGGCCCAACGGCGGTGCAGCAGCGGCTCGGCGGGGTCGCCCAGCAGACGGAAGCTGGTGACGACCTCCCACATCGGGGAGACCGCGAACCGGGTCTGCGCCAGGTCCGTCGCCGAGAAGCTCAGTCCCGATTCCCTGTCCACGGGGTCCCCGCCCTTCCCTGTCCCGGGCTGCGAGGCCCGTTGGATTCGGTCTGAGCTTAATCACTACGGTGCGGGGCGGGCCGGGGCGCAGGCTCCTCGCATGCCCACCTCCTTCCGCGGACTCCCGCGCACCGTCTGGACCGTCTTCGCCGGCACGATCGTCAACCGCCTCGGCCATCTGGTCACCCCCTTCCTCGTGTTCCTCCTGGCCGACCGCGGGGTCACCGGGACGCAGACCTCGTACGTCCTCGGCGCGCTGGGGGCGGGCAATCTGCTCGGCCCGGCGGTCGGCGGGCTGCTCGCCGACCGGATCGGCCGCCGCCCGACCATGCTCATCGGGCTGCTGGGGGCCGCGGCGGCGCAGGCTGCGCTGTTCCTCGCGCCGGGGGTGGCGACGATGGCCGCCGCCGCGCTGCTGCTGAGCACGGCATCGGCGACGGTGGGCCCCGCCGCGTACGCGCTGATGGCCGACGCGGTGGACGCGGAGCGCAGGCAGCGGGCGTACGCCCTGTTCGGCTGGGGCGTCAACATCGGCACGGCCGTCGCCGGGGTGCTCGGGGGCTTCCTCGCCGCGCACGGCTACTGGCTGCTCTTCGCGGTGGACGCCGCGACCCTGCTGGTCTACGCGGGCATCGTGGCGACCCGGCTGCAGGAGCCGCGGCGCACGGCGGCGGGCTCGCCCGGGGAGTCGGGCCCGGGGTACGGGGTGGTCCTCCGCGACCGGCTGCTCCTCGCGCTGCTGCCGCTCTTCGGCATCCAGCTGTTCGTGTACTCGCTGACCGAGGTCGCCCTGCCGCTCGCCGTCCACGACAGCGGGCTGCCGCCCGCCGTCTACGGGGCGATGGCGGCGGTCAACGCGGTCCTGGTCGTGGGGCTCCAGCCGTTCGTCACGGGCCGCCTCGCCCGGCTGCCGCAGCTGCGGGTCCAGGCGGCGGGCAGTGCGCTGATCGCCGTCGGGGTGGCGCTGACCGGCCTCGCGGACTCCGTCGCCGGATACGCGGCCTCGGTGGTCGTCTGGTCGCTCGGCGAAGTGCTCGTGGCCGGTATCGCGGCCTCGGCGGTCGCCGCCCTCGCCCCGGCCTCCGCCCGGGGCCGCTACCAGGGCGCCTTCAGCTGGACCTGGGGCCTCGCCCGCTTCGGCGCGCTCACCCTGGGCATCACCGTGTACGCGGGGATCGGCCCCGCGGCCCTGTGGTGGGGCGCCCTGGCCGCGGGCCTGCTCAGCGCGGCGGCGACCCTCGCCCTGAGCGGCCGCATCCGCGCCCGGGCCGAGCACGACCTCGCCGCAACGACCCTCGCCGCGTAGAAGACGGCTCAGGCGGGGAACCTGCGGTCCACCCAGTGGAAGACGAACTCGATGAGGGCCGCCGCCGAGGCGGCGGCGGCCACCGCGATCCAGGGCATCTGCGTGCCCACCAGCCTCAGCTGGAAGAAGTCCTGGAGCCACGGCACGACGAGGACGACCAGGAACGTCCCGCCCATCGCCCCGACCAGGGCGATCCGCCACCACGTGTACGGGCGGGCGATGATCGCCAGGATCCATGTGGAGACCAGGAACAGGGTGAGCGTCGCGGCGCTCGTCTCGGCCTTGAGGGCGTCGGCTCCGGTGTAGTGGTGGCGGGCGAGCAGGTACGTGACGAAGGTGGCCACCGCCGCGATCGCCCCGCCGGGCACCGCGTAGCGCATCACCCGGCGCACGAAGTGCGGCCGCGCCCGCTCCTTGTTGGGGGCCAGCGCCAGGAAGAAGGCCGGGACGCCGATCGTCAGGGTCGACAGCAGGGTCAGGTGGCGCGGCAGGAACGGGTAGTCCACGCCCCAGCACACCACCAGGATCGCCAGCAGCACGGAGTAGACCGTCTTCGTCAGGAAGAGGGTGGCCACGCGCGTGATGTTGCCGATGACCCGGCGGCCCTCGGCGACCACCGACGGGAGGGTGGAGAAGCTGTTGTTGAGGAGGACGATCTGGGCGACGGCCCGGGTCGCCTCGGAGCCCGAGCCCATCGAGACGCCGATGTCGGCGTCCTTGAGGGCGAGGACGTCGTTGACGCCGTCGCCGGTCATCGCCACCGTGTGGCCCTTGGACTGGAGGGCGCCGACCATGTCGCGTTTCTGCTGCGGGGTGACCCGCCCGAAGACGGCGTTCTCGTCGAGGACGGCGGCCATCTCGTGCGGTTCGGGGGGAAGCCGGCGCGCATCGACCGTGTTCTCGGCGCCCGGCAGGCCCAGCTTGCCGGCCACCGCGCCGACGGAGACCGCGTTGTCGCCGGAGATGACCTTCGCGTGGACCTTCTGGTCCTCGAAGTAGCGCAGCGTGTCGGCGGCGTCGGGGCGCAGCCGCTGTTCCAGGACGATCAGGGCGGTCGGCCGGGCCCCGGCGGCGACGGACGCGTCGTCGAGTTCGCGGGAGGCCCGGGCGAGCAGAAGGACGCGCAGGCCCTGCTCGTTGAGGTCGTCGATCTCGTCGAGGGCGGGGTCGCCGGCCGGGAGGAGGACGTCGGGGGCGCCGAGCAGCCAGGTGGAGTTCTCGCCGTCGCCCTCGCTGAAGCTGGCGCCGCTGTACTTGCGGGCCGAGGAGAACGGCAGCGACTCGGTGCAGCGCCACTCGGCGCTGTCCGGGTAGGCGTCGATGATGGCCTGGAGGCTGGCGTTGGGGCGCGGGTCGGACTCGCCGAGCGCCCCGAGCACCTTCTTGACGTACGGGGGCTCCGCGCCGCCGAGCGGGCGCAGTTCCGTGACGTCCATCCCGCCCTCGGTGAGGGTGCCGGTCTTGTCGAGGCAGACGACGTCGACGCGGGCGAGGCCTTCGATGGCGGGCAGCTCCTGGACCAGGCACTGCTTGCGGCCGAGCCGGATGACGCCGATGGCGAAGGCGACGGAGGTGAGCAGCACCAGCCCCTCGGGAATCATCGGGACGATGCCGCCGACGGTGCGGGCGAGGGAGTCCTTGAGGTTGGAGTCCTTCACCACCAGCTGGCTGATGACGAGGCCGACGGAGGTCGGGATCATCATCCAGGTGACGTACTTGAGGACGGTGGAGATGCCGGAGCGCAGCTCGGAGTGGACGAGCGTGAAGCGCGTGGCCTCTTCGGCCAGCTGGGCGGCGTAGGCCTCGCGGCCGACCTTGGTGGCGGTGAGGGCTCCGCCGCCGGCGACGACGAAGGAGCCGGACATGACCGGGTCGCCGGGCTTCTTCAGGACGGGGTCTGCCTCGCCGGTGAGCAGCGACTCGTCGATCTCCAGGCCGTCGGCCTCGCCGACGACCCCGTCGACGACGACCTTGTCGCCGGGGCCGAGTTCGATGACGTCGTCGAGGACGATCTCGGAGGTGGAGATCTCGGCGGTGCTGCCGTCGCGGCGGACGCTGGGTTTGGTCTCGCCGATGACGGCGAGGCTGTCCAGGGTCTTCTTGGCGCGCATCTCCTGGATGATGCCGATGCCGGTGTTCGCGATGATCACGTAGCCGAACAGGCTGTCCTGGAGCGGCGCGACGAACAGCATGACCACCCACAGCACGCCGATGATCGCGTTGAAGCGGGTGAAGACGTTGGCGCGGACGATGTCCACGGTGGAGCGGGACGAGCGTACGGGGACGTCGTTGACGTCGCCGCGGGCGAGGCGTTCGGCGACTTCCGCGGTGGTCAGGCCGCCGGGCCTGAACCGGGGGGCGGGCGGGCGGACGGGGTGCACCGGGTCCAGCTCCGCGCCCGCGTCGATGGCGGCGGAGCCGGAGCCTGCGCCACGGCCCGGCTCCGGACCGCCCGGTTCGATCCCTGCCCGCTGCGTCATGCTTTCGACGGTAAAGGGGGTTCCGCCCGTTCACCCGCCGAGATGGACGAATGTCCGACCTCAGGATGACCCGGATCGTCCCGTGGTCGGGGGCCGGGCGGTCCGGCCGGGCGGTCAGTCGGCGTGGGGCTCCCGGGCCGCCGGGTCGGCGTGGGGCTCCGGGGCCGCCGGGTCGGCGTGGGGCTTCGGGGCCGTCGGGCCCGACGCTTCCTCGTCCTGCGCGGCCAGCGCGGCGGCGTGCCGCTTGAGCGCCGCGTCCCGGCCGCGGACGTACCAGAGGCCGATCAGCCCGAGGAAGCCGCCGGCCGCACAGCACCACACCCACCACAGCAGGTCCCGGTCGGCGAACCAGCCGTAGAACGGGAGCTGGACGACGAACAGGGCGAACCAGAGGATCGTGCCGCCGGTGACGGTCGCGACGACCGGGCCCTCCAGGGGCTCCGGCGCCTCGTGCTTCGCAGTCCATTTCGCCATGCCCCCAGTTTAGGCGGGCCGTGGACGCCCACCCCCGGCCTCCCCCGGCCGCTGCTGTCTACGCGCGGAGATGGACGGGCTTTCGCTCATGTGTTCATACTGAAACGGTTTGGGCTTGGCCCATTTTCCTCGTAGGAACCCCCCAATGAGCGTTGAGGACCGTATGAGCACGTCGGCCCCCGCCCCCGCGGACACTCCCCCCGCCCCCACCCCCCGGGGCGCCTCCGGCCTCGACCGCTACTTCAAGATCTCCGAGCGCAGCTCCACCGTCGCCCGCGAGGTGCGCGGCGGTTTCGCCACCTTCTTCGCGATGGCGTACATCATCGTGCTCAACCCGATCATCCTGGGCAGCGCGAAGGACATGTACGGGCACCAGCTCGACGGCGGCCAGCTCGTCACCGCCACCGTCCTGACCGCGGCCTTCACCACCCTGCTCATGGGCGTCATCGGCAACGTCCCGATCGCGCTCGCCGCGGGCCTCGGCGTCAACACGGTCGTCGCCCTCCAGCTCGCCCCGCGCATGAGCTGGCCCGACGCCATGGGCATGGTGGTCCTCGCCGGCTTCGTGGTGATGCTGCTGGTCGCCACCGGCCTGCGCGAGCGGGTCATGAACGCGGTCCCGCAGGGCCTGCGCAAGGGCATCGCCATCGGCATCGGCCTGTTCATCATGCTGATCGGCCTGGTCGACTCCGGCTTCGTCTCGCGCATCCCGGACGCCGCCCACACCACCGTGCCGCTCCAGCTCGGCACGGACGGCCACCTGCACGGCTGGCCGGTGCTGATCTTCGTCGTCGGCGTGCTGCTGACCCTCGCCCTGTTGATCCGCAAGACCCCCGGCGCGATCCTGATCTCCATCGTCGCCATGACCGTCGTCGCGGTGGCCGTCCAGCTGGTCGCCGAGCTGCCCGACTCGGGCTGGGGCCTGACCGTGCCCGAGTGGCCGGGCAACCCGGTGGCAGCGCCCGACTTCGGCCTCGTCGGCCAGGTCAGCCTGTTCGGCGGCTTCGGCAAGGTCGGGGTGCTGACCGGCATCCTCTTCGTCTTCACCGTGCTGCTGTCCTGCTTCTTCGACGCGATGGGCACGATCCTCGGCGTCGGCGACGAGGCCAAGCTCATCGACAAGGACGGCAACTTCCCCGGCATCAACAAGGTCCTGCTGATCGACGGCCTGGCCGTCGCCTCCGGCGGCGCGACCTCCTCCTCGGCCACCACCTGCTTCGTGGAGTCCACGGCCGGTGTCGGCGAAGGCGCCCGCACGGGCCTGGCGAACGTCGTGACCGGCGCCCTCTTCGGGGTGGCGCTCTTCCTGACGCCGCTCGCCACCATGGTTCCCTCCCAGGCCGCGACGCCCGCCCTCGTGGCGGTCGGCTTCCTGATCCTGGCGGGCTCGGTCAAGGACATCGACTGGGGCGACTTCACCATCGCCGTCCCGGCCTTCCTGGCCATGGTGATGATGCCGTTCACCTACTCGATCACCAACGGCATCGGCCTCGGCTTCATCAGCTTCTGCGTGCTGCGGGCGGCGACCGGCCGCGGCCGGGAGGTCCCGGTGGCCATGTACGTGGTGTCGGCCGTGTTCGTCTTCTACTACGCCATGCCGGGGCTCGGCCTCACCTGAGCCCCGGCATCACGTCACCCCGTAGAACTTCTCCGTCTCGTCGACGGCCGCCTTGAAGCGCTCGTCGAAGTCATCGCGAATGAGCGTCCGGACCACGTAGTCCTGGACGCTCATTCCGCGTTTGGCGGCGTGAGTCCGGAGGCGTTCGAGCAGCTCCCCGTCTATGCGCATGCTCAGCACATGTGTCCCCATGCCCGAAAGGGTCGTGGCACGGGCCGTGGACGCGTGTCACTTTCCGCGGCCGACTCACCCGTATGAGTGATGCCCGCGTGACGCGGAAACCGGTGTTTCTTAGCGAGAGTAATGAGTTATTCTAAGTACATGCCCGACCTTGCCCATGGCGACGATGCTGCCGCCGTGAACGACCTCCGCTCCGCCGTCATGCGGCTGGGCCGACGCCTCAAGCACCAGCGCGTCGACGAATCGCTGAGCCCGACCGAGATGTCGGTCCTCGGCACCCTCGCCCGCTGCGGCCAGGCCACCCCCGGTGAGCTGGCCCGGCGCGAGCACGTCCAGCCGCCGTCGATGACGCGCATCGTGGCACTGCTGGAGGCCAAGGGCCTGGTCCGGCTGGAGCCGCACCCCGACGACCGCCGCCAGAAGGTGGTCAGCCAGACCGCGGAGGCCGAAGCGATGCTCGAAGAGAGCCGCCGCAAGCGCAACGCGTTCCTGGCCGGGCTCGCGGCCGAGCTCACCGAGGACGAATGGGCCAAGCTGCGCGAGGCCGCGCCCGTCCTGGAGAAGCTCGCGCACTTGTAAGGAACGACGCCAGGAGGCGAACGCTTTTGAGTACGGGAAACGGAGCAGACTCCGCACCCGGCCACATATCCACCTCTACCACTCGCTCCGCGGGCAGGAACCCGGCAGCCCCTCCCGGCGGCAGCCGGGGGATGTTCAGCTCGCTGAAGATCCGGAACTACCGGCTCTTCGCCATGGGACAGGCCGTCTCGAACACCGGCACCTGGATGCAGCGCATCGCCCAGGACTGGCTGGTCCTGTCCCTGACCGGCTCGGCCTCCGCCGTCGGCATCACCATCGCGCTGCAGTTCCTGCCGATGATGCTCTTCGGCCTCTACGGAGGCGTACTCGCCGACCGCCTCGCCAAGCGGCCGCTGCTGCTCGCCACCCAGAGCGCGATGGGCCTGACCGGCGTCGCCCTCGCCGCGCTCACCCTGGCCGGACACGTCCAGGTCTGGCACGTGTACCTGGCGGCCTTCCTGCTCGGCCTCGTCACCGTCGTGGACAACCCCGCGCGTCAGACGTTCGTCTCCGAGATGGTCGGCCCCGCCCAGCTCGCCAACGCGGTCTCGCTGAACTCGGCGAACTTCCAGTCCGCGCGGCTGGTCGGCCCGGCGCTGGCCGGTGTGCTGATCACCGCCGTGGGCTCCGGCTGGGCCTTCCTGCTGAACGGGCTGTCCTTCGCGGCGCCCCTCGCCGGCCTGCTGCTGATGCGTACGAACGAACTGCACCCGGTGCAGCCGCAGCCGCGGGCCAAGGGACAGCTGCGGGAGGGCCTGCGGTACGTCGCGGGGCGGCCCGAGCTGATCTGGCCGATCGTGCTGGTCGGCTTCATCGGGACCTTCGGGTTCAACTTCCCGATCTGGCTGTCGGCCTTCGTGGAGGACGTGTTCCACGGGGATGCGGGCACGTACGGCCTCTTCAACACGCTGATCGCGGCGGGCTCCCTGGCCGGCGCCCTGCTGGCCGCCCGGCGCGGCCACTCGCGGCTGCGCCTGCTGGTGGCGGCGGCGCTGGTCTTCTCGGCGCTGCTGCTGGTGACGGCGTTCGCGCCGGGGTTCTCGCTGTTCGCGGCGCTGCTGGTGCCGATCGGGATCTTCGGCCTGACGGTCAACGTCACGGCGAACTCCAGCGTCCAGATGGCCACCGATCCCGAGATGCGGGGCCGGGTGATGGCCCTGTTCATGATGGTGTTCACGGGCGGCACCCCGATCGGCGCACCGCTGGTCGGCTGGGTCACGGACACGTACGGGGCGCGGATCGGCATGGCGGCGGGCGGGGCGGTCTCGCTGGCCGCCGCCGCGGTGATCGCGGTGATCCTGTCCCGGGTGGGCAATCTCCGCCTGAGCGTGAGCCGCCGCGGGGTGGCCTTCGTCCCGTCCCGCCAGACCCTGACGACGGCGGCCTGACCGCCGCACCGGGCCGGTCCCTCGGGCCCGGCCCGGTGGGCCCGGTGGGGCCTGGTCAAAGAGGCGGCCCGCCCCTCAACGGCGCCGGGCCCCGGTCAACGACGGCGGCGGGACAGCAGCCGCTTCCCGGCCAGCACCAGCACCGTCCCCACCACGAGCACCGCCGCGCCCTTGGGGAAGCTCCCGCCCTGGGGAAGGCTCCCGCCCTGGCCCCCCGGAGCGGCGGTGGCCCCGGCCGACGGGCCGGCCGAAGGGCCGCCGGCGGCGGCGGGCGGCTTCACCGGGACCGCCACCACCCGGCTGCCCTCCCCCTCCGACCCGAACAGCAGCGCCGACCCGTCCGCCGCGTACGTCACCGACTCCGCCTGCCCCTGCCAGGGCGCGTCGACCCGCTCCCCCTCGCCCTGCGGCCGCCCGTCCTTCCACGGATAGGTGCGCGCCCAGAAGTACCCGCGCAGCGCGAGGCGCCCGCCGTCCGGGGAGAACGCCCCGTCCGTCACCCAGGGGACGTCCGCCACCCGCCGGAACACGTTCGCCCCCGACGCGGACAGCTGCTCCGGACCCTCGTACAGGCCGCCCTTGTCCTCGCTCTTGCTCGCGATGTAGACCCGCCCGGTGACCGGATGCACCATCAACGCCTCCGCGTTGCGCGGCCCGTCCGCGTAGCGCACGGTGAACTGCTCCGCCTTGACGGTGGCATCGGCGAGCTGCATCGGCTCCGGGAAGCGGTAGATCCACACGTGGTCCCAGCTGCCGTTCAGGTTGTCGCCGATGTCGCCGACGTACAACTGCCCGTCCGGCCCGAGCGAGATCGCCTCGACGTCGCGCGGTGTCCCGATCCCGGTCAGCGTCACGCGGGCCACCGTCTTGCCGGTCGCCGCGTCCACGGCGTACACGTACGGGCCGTCGTCGCTGTCGTTGTGCGTCCAGTACACGCCCGGGTGGATCCGGCTGGCCGCCAGCCCGCTCGACTCCCTGATCCGCGGATCGGTGATCGTGAAACCGGTGGCCCCCGCCCCCGGGGACTGCGCCGCCACCGCCGAACCCGGCAGCACGGCAAGGACGGTGGCGGCACACACGGCAACGGTCGACGGCAACAGGCGCATGCCCCAAGCCTGCCAGCCCCCCGTGCGTGTCCGGCATCACAGGGGCTCATGCCGCACGATCCGCGATGATGACCGGATGCGTTTCATGTTCGTCGGCGACTCCATGACCATCGGACGCGCCGGCGACTACACCTGGCGCTACCGGATGTGGCAGCACCTCAATGCCACCTTCGGCGGCCCCTACAAGATCGTCGGCCCGCGCAGCGAGGTCTACGACACCTTCGCGGGCGCGCCCACCAGCCACGAGTACGCCGATCCCGCCTTCCCCGAGCACGCCCGCCGCCACCTGGCCGGCTGGGGCGAGGGCTGGCAGCACATGGCTCCGCTCATCGGGCCCGCGTGCCGCTCCGGGAAGGCCGACGTCCTGCTCGTCTCCCTCGGGCTGATCGACCTCGGCTTCTACACCGCGGCCACCGAGACCGCCGCCAACGCCCGCCGCTTCATCGCGGAGGCCCGCGCTGCCCGTCCGGGCATCCGGATGGTGCTGCTCCCGGTCATACCCAACGTCCGGGCCGAGTCCGACGCGCCGTTCGCCGCCGAGGTCGCGCGGTTCAACGAGCTCCTCGCGAAGGCGGTCGCCGACCTGTCCACGCCCGCCTCCCCGATCCTGCTGGGCGCGCGGCCGCAGTCGTACGAGATCCACCACGACACCTACGACGGCACCCACCCCAACGCCTCCGGCGAGCACCGGCTGGCGGGCGAGTTCGCGGCGGTCCTGCACCAGGCCTGGGGCATCGGCGCCCCCTACCGCCCGGCGCCGTAGACACGTAACACCGCCTTCACCGGGGGGCCTTGCCTGGAGTGCACTCCAGGCAGTTGGCTAGTGCCCCATGAAGTACACACAGCTCGGACGCACCGGTCTCAAGGTCAGCCGACTCGTACTCGGCACCATGAACTTCGGGCCCCTCACGGGAGAGCCCGAGGGCCACGCCATCATGGACGCGGCCCTGGACGCCGGCATCAACTTCTTCGACACCGCCAATGTCTACGGCTGGGGTGAGAACAAGGGCCGGACCGAGGAGATCATCGGCACCTGGTTCGCCCAGGGCGGCCGCCGCCGGGACAAGACGGTCCTCGCCACCAAGGTCTACGGCGGCATGGCCCCCGAAGGGGAGTCCTGGCCCAACTACGACCGCCTGTCGGCGCTGAACATCCGGCGGGCCGTCGAAGCCAGCCTCAAGCGCCTGAACACCGACTACATCGACCTGTACCAGTTCCACCACGTGGACCGGAACACCCCCTTCGAGGAGGTCTGGCAGGCCGTCGACGTGCTGGTCCAGCAGGGGAAGGTGCTGTACGCCGGATCGTCGAACTTCCCCGGGTACAAGATCGCCCAGGCCAACGAGACGGCCGCCCGGCGCGGCTCCCTCGGGCTGGTCAGCGAGCAGTGCCTCTACAACCTGGCCGAGCGGCGCGCCGAGATGGAGGTCATCCCGGCCGCCCAGGAGTACGGGCTCGGCGTCATCCCGTGGTCCCCGCTGCACGGCGGGCTGCTCGGCGGCGTCATCAAGAAGGAGGTCGAGGGCGGGCGCCGGGCCTCCGGCCGCTCGGCGGACGCGCTGGCCAACAGCGAGGTACGGGCGCAGGTGCAGGCCTACGAGGACCTGCTCGACAAGCACGGCCTGGACCCGGGCGAGACGGCGCTGGCCTGGCTGCTGAGCCGGCCGGGGGTCACCGGGCCGATCGTGGGGCCGCGTACGGCGGAGCAGCTCGCCTCCGCACTGCGGGCGGTCGAGCTGGAGCTCTCGCAGGAGGTGCTGACGGGCCTCGACGGGGTATTCCCGGGGCCGGGGCCGGCGCCGGAGGCGTTCGCCTGGTAGCCGGTGGCCGGGCCGCGGGCTGGGACGGCGGCTACGGCGGCTGTCGCCAGTACGGCGGCTGCGGCGGGTCGGCTACTGGCCGACGGCGGCCGCCACGGCCACCACGACGAACATCAGCACGAGCACACCGGCCATCACACGGTTTCGGGTCTTGGGATCCACCCGTCGAGCCTAACCTGTGGCCGGCGGCTCGCGGTCAGCGGCCGAGCGGCCAGGCGGCGACGACCTCGTAGCGGGGCTGCTCGCCGGGGATCCCGCTGGTCGGCAGGTTGCTGCGGACCAGGCTCAGTTCGCCGACCTGCCAGGGACTGCCCTCGAAGCCCTTCAGGGCGTCCAGGTACGGGCGCAGGTCGGCGCCGCCGTGGCTGCGGCCCAGGGTGAGGTGGGCGGTGTACCGGCGGTGCTGCTCCATCGGCACCCCGGCCCGGCGGGCGGCGGCGTCGGCCCGCTCGGCGAGCATCCGCATCGTGTCGATGCCGCCGGCGGCGCCGATCCACAGGGCCCGGTCGCCGAAGTGTCCGCAGCCGTGCAGGCGCAGCGGGAACGGGTCGGTCCGCTCGGCGGCCCGGGCGAGCCGGGCCCGGAGGTCCGGCAGGACCGGGTCGCCCACCTCGCCCATGAAGGCGAGCGTGAAGTGCCGGCCCGCTTCAGCGGTCCAGCGGATCCGGTCGTCCCGGCCGGCCCGGCCCCGCACGGCCTCCACGGCCCTGCGCAGCTCGTCCAGCGCCTCCGGGGGCGGCAGCACCGCGGCAAACAGCCTCATGCCGCGGAGCCTAGCCGTCCCCGGGAGCCGGGGCCCGGCGGTCACGCCTCCGCGATCGGGATCTGCTGCGGCGGCGGGGACGGCTTCGTGCCGTTCACGGAAGCGCCGGGCGCAGCTGCGGGCCGGGGCGGCGCGGCGTCGGGCCGGGACATCGACGCCAGCAGTTGGCGGGCCAGGCCGAGGCCCGTGCCGCCCATCGTCAGCGCCTTCGCGAACATCTCCGACATGCCCTCGGCGCCGTTCAGCAGCACCATGTGCTCCACGTTTCCGAAGGCGCCCGCGCCCGCCTCCACGATCGCCGGCCAGTTCTCGGCGAGCTGCTGCGCGACCACCGCTTCCTGGTTCTCCGCCAGGGCCGCGGCCCGCGCCTTGATCGCCTCGGCCTCGGCCAGGCCCTTCGCCTTCGCGGAGGCCGCCATCGCGAGCCCCTTGGCCTGCGTCGCCGCCGCCTCGGCCTCGCCGGTGGCCCGGGTCGCCTTCGCGGCGGCGAGCCCGCGGGCCTCCGTCGCCGCGGCGTCCGCGGTCGCCGCCGTCGTCACCCGGGTCGCCTCGGCCGCCGCCGCGAGCTCCGTCTCCTTCGCCTTGGCCTGCGCCGCGGAGATCCGGGCGTCGCGTTCGGCCTCGGCCCGGGTCCGGGTCTCGTACGCCGCCGCGTCGGCGGGCTTGCGTACGTCCGCCTGGAGCTGCTGCTCGCGCCGGTGCGCCTCCAGTTCCGCGACCCGCGTCTCCTGGACGACGACCTCCTGCCGCGCCGCCGCCTCGGACAGCGGTCCGGCCTGCCGGGCGGTCGCCGCGGCCTTGTCCCGTTCGGCCTGGTAGCCGGCCTGGAGGATCTCGCTGTCCCGGGTGGCCTCCGCCATCCGGGCGAAGGCGGTCTGCTCGGCCTCGGTGGCCAATCGGTTCGCCTCGGCCTGCGCGATGCGCGCGTCCCGCTGGACGGCCGCGGCGTGCGGCATCGCCAGGTTCTTGATGTAGCCGGTCGGGTCCTCGATCTCGTGGATCTGCAACGAGTCGACGATCAGGCCGAGCTTCTCCATCTCCGTACCGCAGGCCGCCCGGGTCTGCCCGGTCAGCTTCTCCCGGTCGCGGATCATGTCCTCGACCGTCAACCCGCCCACGATGGACCGCAGATGGCCGGCGAAGACGATGTGCACCCGCTCCGGCATCATCTTCTGCTGGTCCAGGAAGCGGCGTGCGGCATTGGCGATCGACACCAGGTCGTCGCCGATCTTGAAGATGACCACGCCCTTCACCCTCAGCGGGATGCCCTGGTGGGTGACGCAATCCACGTTCAGCTGGGTCTCGTTGAGGTCCAGCGACAGCTTCCGCACCGCCTGCACCCCGGGCAGTACGAGGGTCCCGCGCCCGGTGACGATCCGGAACCCCATGCCCTCGCCGAGGCCTTCGGTCTTGTGCGTGGAACCGGAGATGACCAGTGCCTCGTTCGGTTCGGCCACCCGCCACATGAGCTTGAACAGGCCGATCAAGGCAAGAACTGCGGCGAGAACGATTCCCGCCACGACGCCGACAGACATCGGCAACGCCCCCTTATCGCGGTGCCGTTCGACACCGACGGGGCGATTTTGCGCCTGCCCGGGCGCGTGAAGAAGACGTCAGGGAATTCTTGTCGCCATCTTGATACGTACACGTCGCAGGGCCGTGCGGGGCCCGGCTCAGTCGTCGTACGCCGCCATCACGTACACCGTGCGCGGCGGCAGGTGTTCGACCACCGTCACCACCGTCCCGACCGGCAGCCGGCCCGTCCCCGGCGCCGGATACGCGAGGAAGTGCTCCGCGCCGCCCCGGATGCGTACGATCACCTCGCCGACGAGCCCCGGCCCCACCGTCCCGGTCACCCGGCCGTCCAGCCCCACCATGCCGCTCTCCCCCATGCGGCGAGCGTACGCCGCCGCGCCGGGGGAGGGACCGGCCGTGCGGGATCGACCGTGCGGGATCAGGAGTGGCCGAGGTCCGCGGACGGGAGGTCGGCCGAGGGGACCGAGCCCGTGTCGGGCGTCGGGCGCAGCGAGAACTCGTCCGTGGCCATCGAGTCGAGGACCGGCGGCGCGGGCCGCAGCGGCTTCGGCATGACCGCGGCCTCCGAGTGGCCGCCGCAGCCGTACGACAGGGAGACGAGCCGGCCGTCGGCCGGGCTGAACTCGTTCGCGCAGACACCGAAGGCCTGGCCCAGGGAGCCGCCGATCGCCACCAGGAAGCCGCAGCTCACGCAGGAAGCGGGCGCGGCCTGGGCCATCGGGGTCTTGGCGCCGAAGGACTCGTCCCAGCGGTCGGCGGCGGTGTGCAGCCCGTACCGGGACAGGACCCGGGCGCGCCGCATGCCGAGCTCCTCGGCGACGGAGGCGATGGTGCCGCGGGCGGGCACGACGGTGCGGTCGGTGACGTCGGCGTCCTCCGCCTCCACCAGTTCGGCCATCTCGGTGGAGACGACCGAGTTCGGCGGCGGCGCGTCCTCACCCGTCCAGCCCGGCTCCAGGCGCAGATCGTCGGCGTCGGTGGGCAGCAGGTCGCCGGGGCCGAGGTCCCCGGGGCGCAGCCGTTCGCTCCACGGCACCCACTCGGGGGCGAGGAGCGCGTCGGAGCCGGGAAGGAGCACCGTTTCGTCGAGGGTGACGTTCTTGGCGCGGGAGGCGCGCGCCACGGTGACGGCCCAGCGCCATCCCCGGTAGGCGGGGTCCTTGCACTCGAAGAAGTGCGTGACGACCCGGTCGCCCTCGGCGACGGCGGAGACGTGCTCGCCCACTACACCGGGCGCGGCGGCTTCCTCTGCCGCCGCACGGGCGAGGTCTACCGCCTCGGCGCACAGGCGGTCGGGGGTACGGCTTCGCGTCGTCGCAGCACTCACAGGTCTCGTTCTCTCCTACGCCGTCTCACGAGTGCGCCGTCCGTACTGTCGTCCTGAACGACCCGTCGGTCCTGTCCGTACGTGGCGCGGGCGGAGCGGACCAGAGGGCCGCGTCGACGTCCGCACCCGATCGGCCTCGGGCGCACCTACCTGCTATCCATTCTGCGGGATGGCGAAGAGGCGCGCGGCCAAGAGCAACCGCCGGTGGCGCGCTACGCACGCTACCTCCTTCGACGCCCTGGGCCCACATGCAAGGTCCGATTCGCGGACAACCCCGCGCCCCGGCGGCGACCCGACCGGGGCGGGACGCGCCGGGACGGGACCGGGACGGAACGCGCCCGGGATGGGACGGGGACGGGACCCGGACGTGTCCGTGGGGCACTATGTCGAGTGTGGCACCCGTACGGTCGTCCCGTGACGGCTCGGGACCGGCCAGGCGGGCCGTCCGGGCCCTGGGGCGTGCCCTGCACTTCCCGATCACCGGGACGGCGCGCGGGATCAGGCGGGCCACCCATGCGCACGGGGCCGGTGAATCGGGCCTCGGCAAGCTGATCGAGCTGCACGCCATCAACGGCGCCGGCGATGTGATGATCACGGTGGCGCTGGCGTCGACGGTGTTCTTCTCGGTACCCACGGACGAGGCACGCGGCCGCGTCGCCCTGTACCTGGCCATCACCATGGCCCCCTTCACCCTGCTGGCCCCGGTGATCGGCCCGCTGCTGGACCGGCTGCCGCACGGGCGGCGGGCCGCGATGGCGGGCGCGATGCTGACGCGGGCCCTGCTCGCGGTGATGATGTCGGGCGCGGTGGCCACGGGCGGACTGGAGCTGTACCCGGCGGCGCTGGGGGTGCTGGTCGCGTCCAAGGCGTACGGGGTGGTCCGCAGCGCGGTGGTCCCCCGCCTCCTCCCCCCGCGGTTCTCACTCGTCAAGGCGAACTCCCGGGTCACGCTGGCGGGCCTGCTGGCCACGGGCGCGGCGGCGCCCGTCGCGGCGGGCCTGCACACCATCGGGCCGCCGTGGCCGCTGTACGGGGCATGCGCGATCTTCCTGTGGGGCACGGTGGCGGCGGCCACGCTCCCGCACAAGGTGGACGAGGCGAAGGGCGAGCGGCGGGCCCGGCTGTCCACGCACGAGGCGCGCTCGCGCAAGCCGGGGCTGCGCACGGTGAGCCGGTCGGTGCTCTGCGGTCTGCTGGCCAACGCGTCGATGCGCGTCCTGTCCGGCTTCCTGATCTTCTTCCTGGCGTTCCTGCTGCGCGAGCACCCGCTGGCCGGGCAGAGCGCGGCGGTGTCGCTCGGCATCGTCGGCGTCGCGGCGGGCGTGGGCAACGCGGGCGGGACGGCGGTGGGGGCGTGGCTGCGGGCCAGGGCCCCCGAGGGCATCATCGCGTCCGTCCTCGCCCTGACCCTCGGCGTGGCGATCCTGGCGGCGGTCTTCTTCAGCGGGCTGTTCATGGCCGTACTGGGCGCCACCGCGGGCTTCTGCCAGGCGCTGGCGAAGCTCTCCCTGGACGCGATGATCCAGCGGGACGTGCCGGAGGCGGTGCGGACCTCGGCGTTCGCCCGCTCCGAAACGCTGCTCCAGGTGGCGTGGGTGCTGGGCGGTGCGATCGGCATCGCGCTGCCGCTGAACGGGGCCCTGGGCATGGCCGTCGCCGCGGCCGTGGTCGCGGCGGGCACGACCATGGCGCTGCGGGGCCTGCTCGCCTCCCCACGCCACCACCCGGGCTCCCCCCGCCCCCGGGTGGCGTAGCCCGTCCCTGCGGCGCGCCGCAGGTCGGCGGGACCCCGTGCTGCGGCGCAGGCAAGCGGCCCGATAGCCTTCGGCTCATGACCGCACGCCTTTTCTCGGGTAAGGGCCGCCGCAGCGTCGCGGCCCTCGGAGCCGTGTCCGCCGGCCTCCTCCTTCTCTCCGCCTGCGACAAGCCGACGCCGCTGGCGACCGTGACGGTCGGCAGCACGTCGGTTTCCAGCGAGGCCGCCTGCCACGACAACAAGGAGCTCTCCATGGACAAGGTCCAGGAGTGCCTCACCGATCTGAAGGACGCCAAGACGCTCAAGTACGGGCGCGGGGACACCCTGCGCCTCGGCGTCGAGCCCGACGTCGTCGAGGACGGCAAGCGCTGGCAGGCGGTCCTGGACGGCCAGCCGATCACCGAGCCCTCCTCCAACACCTACCGCAGCTTCCCCGGCGCCGACCTCTTCGCCACCGGCGGCCAGGGCGAGGCCCCGGCCTCCAAGAAGCTGAACATCGTCCAGGTCGCCGAAGACGGCAAGCCCCTCGCCGTCTGGGCCTTCAACATCAAGCTCAAGTAGTCACGCAGCCGGTGCGCGCGCTCATCGTGACCGCGGTGGCGGCGGAGGCAGACTCCGTCGCCGCAGGTCTCACCCCTCATCCGGACCCGGCCACGCCGGAGCCGCGCACCCTGCCCGGCGGATATCCCGTCCACCGGCGCGATCTGCCCGGACTCGCCGCCGACGTGCTCGTCGCCGGCGTCGGACCGGCCGCCGCCGCCGCGGGCACGGCCACCGCACTCGCCCTGGCCGAGTACTCCCTCGTCGTCTCGGCCGGCATCGGCGGCGGCTTCCAGCCCGCCGCCCCGCCCGGCTCCCTCGTCGTCGCCGACGCGATCGTCGCCGCCGACCTCGGGGCCGAGACCCCCGACGGCTTCCTCGACGTCCAGGCACTCGGCTTCGGGCACAGCGTGCACCTGCCGCCCGTCGAGCTCGCCGCCCGCGCCGCCGAGGCCACCGGGGCGCTGCTCGCGCCCGTACTGACCGTCTCCACCGTCACCGGCACCGCCGCCAGTACCGCCGAGCTCGCCGCCCGCCACCCGCTCGCCGGGGCGGAGGCCATGGAGGGCTTCGGCGTCGCCGAGGCGGCCGCCGCGCACGGGCTGCCGGTCCTGGAGATCCGCGCCGTGTCCAACGCCGTCGGCCCCCGCGACCGCGACGCCTGGCGGATCGGGGACGCGCTCGCGGCCCTCACCGCGGGCTTCCGCGCGCTGGGGCCCGTACTCGTCACCTGGGGAGCACGCCATGAGTGAAACACTCAAGATCGCCTACTCGCCCTGCCCGAACGACACCTTCGTCTTCGACGCCTGGGCCCACGGGCGCGTCCCCGGTGCGCCCGCCCTCGACGTCACCTTCGCCGACATCGACCTCACCAACGGCATGGCCGAGCGCGGCGAGCTGGACGTGCTGAAGGTGTCGTACGCAGTCCTGCCCTGGGTCCTGGACGAGTACGCGCTGCTGCCCTGCGGCGGCGCACTGGGCCGCGGCTGCGGCCCGCTCGTCCTCACCCGCGAGCCGTCCGCGGACCTCACCGGGAAGACGGTCGCGGTCCCCAGCGAACGCTCCACCGCCTACCTCCTCTTCCGGCTGTGGGCGGCGGACGTGCTCCCCGAGCCGGTCGGCAAGGTCGTCGTGCTGCCGTTCCACGAGATCATGCCTGCGGTGCGCGACGGGCGGGTGGACGCCGGACTGGTCATCCACGAGGCCCGGTTCACCTATCAGGACTACGGGCTGCACTGCCTCGCCGACATGGGCGAGCACTGGGAGACCACCACGGGCCTGCCGATCCCGCTCGGCGCGATCATCGCCAAGCGCTCGCTGGGCGCCGAGACCCTCCGCGAGCTGGCCGCCGCCGCCCGCACCTCGGTCCGGATGGCCTGGGACGACCCGGAGGCCTCCCGCCCGTACGTACGCGCCCACGCGCAGGAACTGGACCCGGCCGTCGCCGACCAGCACATCGGGCTCTACGTCAACGAGTTCACCGCCGACCTCGGCGACGACGGGTATGCGGCGGTGCGCGGCCTGTTGACGCGGGCCGCGGCGGAGGGCCTGGTCCCGGCCATCAAACCGGACGCCCTGGCCTTCCCGCACGCCTGAACAACGGTGCCCCGCCCCTCCGGAGGAGGAGGAGGCGGGGCACCGCCGCACGTCGGCGGCTCAGACGTCGAGCTGGTCGGCCACCGCCCGCAGCAGGCCGGCGATCTTCGTGCCGTGCACCTTGTCGGGGTACCGGCCGCGCTCCAGCATCGGCGTGATGTTCTCCAGCAGCGTCGTGAGGTCCTGCACGATCGAGGCGAGCTCGTCCGGCTTGCGGCGCTGCGCCGCGGCGACCGACGGCGCCGGGTCCAACACCGTCACCGAAAGCGCCTGGTCACCGCGCTGCCCCGCGACGACGCCGAACTCGACGCGCTGGCCGGGCTTGAGCGCGTCGACGCCGGCCGGGAGTACCGACGAGTGGACGAAGACGTCGCCGCCGTCGTCGCGGGAGAGAAAGCCGAAGCCCTTCTCACTGTTGAACCACTTGACCTTGCCGGTAGGCACGTCCGTCCTCTGTCCTTGTGCTCGTCGGGGTCCGGTACGCCGCGCAGCGGCTCCGGATAACAGCGCAGCGGGCCATGGGTGACCCGCCGAGTCCAGGCTAGTGGGCGTTGGGCAGGTGACAAGACGTTCCCCGGTCCTTCACCGGCTGATCGCCGTCGGCTGCTTCGGCCAGGGAACTACCCTGGTCGGGTGACTGTTACTCCTGACCCCGACGAAGCACGGCCCGGCGACGCCCTGGTGCGCACCGGCGGCATCGTGTTCATCGCCGGCGCCGTGGCCACCCTGGTGACGATGGCCCCGCTGTTCCTGCACACCGACCCGTTCCCCTCGTACGCGTGGGCGGTGTGCATGCTGATGGGCGTCGGCTTCGCCATCTCGGCGGCGGGCGTCCTGCGCTCGGCCGCCGCCCAGCGCAAGGCCGCCCGCGCCTCGCAGTCCTAGGACCCGGACCGCACGTACTCCTCCAGCCA
Source organism: Streptomyces sp. NPDC044571 (assembly GCF_040647115.1). NCBI lineage: Bacteria > Bacillati > Actinomycetota > Actinomycetes > Kitasatosporales > Streptomycetaceae > Streptomyces > Streptomyces sp. NPDC044571. Next base: position 44,187 of record NZ_JBEZBN010000011.1, on the reverse strand, counting down.
CTCGGGCAGCGCGGTCAGGTCCCGCAGCACCACGTCCGCGCCGGCCTCCCGCAGCTGGCCCTCGGGGCACGGGCCCGTGGGCACCGCCACCGACAGCGCACCCGCCGTACGGGCCCCGCGTACGTCACCCACGTGGTCGCCGACGTACACCTGCGCCCCGTACTCGCGCAGGGCACCAGCCTTGGCCTCGGCCCACAGCCAGCCGATGACCGCGTCCGGCTCGATCCCGAGGTGGCTCAGGTGGAGGCGGGCGTTGGGCTCGTGCTTGGCGGTGACGACGATCGCCCGGCCCCCGAGCGCCTGGACGGCCGCGATCGCCTCACGGGCGCCGGGCATGGCGGGGGTCGGCTCGATGGCGTAGGTGGGGTAGATCTCCCGGTAGCGGTCGGCCATGGCCTCGATCTCCGCCTCGGGGAACCAGTAGGCCAGCTCCTCGGCCAGCGGCGGCCCGAGCCGCGTGACCGCCTGGTCGGCATCGATGAACGTGCCCGTCTCCGCCGAAAGCGCCTGGTAGGCGGCCTTGATCCCGGGCCGGGAGTCGATCAGGGTCATGTCGAGGTCGAAGCCGACGGTCAACTGCGCGGGGATCGTCATGCGCCCATTGTGCCGAGCCCGCGCAAACACCCGGTTGCCCCCGGCCCACCGGCCGGAGGCGGCCGGCCGGGAACGGAACAAGCGGCCTCCGGGCCGCCGAACACCGGCCCCGGCCCCTCCGCAGCCACCGCCCCGCAGGGGTCAGCGACGGCGGGCCCGCCACGCCAGGTACAACGCCGACGCCACCGCCGCCGCCCTCGCCAGCCACGGCCACATCCCCTGGAACACCCCGCCCAGCCCCTCGTCGGTCAGCGGCGCACCCCACCGCCCGTCCAGCCGCCCCCACAGCCACACCACCGCCCCCGCGAACACCACCCCCGGCAGCCCGAAGACGACCCACTTCCGCTCGGCCGGCCCCAGCACCCGCGAGGCGTAGGCCAGCAGCCAACCCCCGACCAGCAGCAGCCAGGACCCGGTCACCGCCCCCGCCACGAGCATCACGGCGGCCAGCAGCAGAAAGGCATGCGGCCTCGGGCGCGCAGCCCCCGCGGCGGCCGGCCCCGCCGCAGCCGGCTCCGCGGCACCCGCACCCGCACCCGCACCCGCTCGCTTCGCCCGCCGCCGCTCCCGCAGGAACCGTACGAGCCCGCCCCCGGGGGCAGACCCGAACCCCGGCCCGACCTCCGGCTCCGGCTCCGGCTCCGGCTGCTTCGGCGCCTCGAACAGCTCCGGGATCTCCACCCCGCCCGCGAAGCCCTCGACCTGCGACCCGGGCACGACCCGCCACCAGTCCGGCTCGACACCGCCGTCCGAGGAGCCGAGCTCGTCCAACCCGGCCAGATGCGGCGGCGCGGGCGCCGTCTGCGGCGGGGCCGACGGGGCGGGCGGCGCGGGCGGCGCAGCCGGCTTGCGCAGCCGGCCCGGCCCCCGCTGCACCGGCACCGACGGCATCCCGGGCGGCGCCCCCGCCCCTCCCCGCCCCGCCGCACCCAGCGCGTCCACGACCTCCTCCGGCGTGCCGATCCGCTCCAGGATCCGGCGCACGGCAGCGGGCGTCTCCGGCTCGTACTTGGCACGCCGACGGTCGATCTCGTCCCGCAGACCGGCCACCAGCCGCATCCGGTCACCGGAGGCCAGCTGCCGCTGCTGCGCCAAGTCGCCGACGCGGCTCAGATATTCGTAGACCAGATGGTCGCTCTCGATCCCCATGCCCGGCTCCTCCCGTACCGCCTGCCGGGAAAGGTAGCGCGTGCGCCCGTGGAGCGGCCGAGGGCGCAGCGGATACCGTTGGCCGGATGGGGACCGGCCGACGCGACCATGGAGGCGACCGTGCCTGAGCCGACGAGCAGCGCCGCGGGCACCGCGGACACCGCGGCCCGCGCCACCGCGGGGGCCGCGGGCACCGCCCCGCGCTCCCTCGCCGAGGCGCTGCGCGCCCGCGACGACGCGGCGCTCGCCGCCCTGCTGCACGCGCGCCCGGACCTGCTCAGCCCGGTGCCCGGTGACATGACCCAGCTGGCCACCCGCGCCGGGACCCGCGCCTCCGTGGTACGCGCCCTGGACCGCCTGGACCGCTTCGCCCTGCAGACCGCGGAGGCCTTGGCGGTGGCCCCGGACCCGTGCCCGTACCCCGTCCTGGAAAGCCTCATGGCCGGGACGACCGACACCCCCAGGGCCACCCCGAGCGACAGCGGCACCGGCGCACCCACCGCCACCCCGAGCGACAGCGACAGCGACACGCCCCTCGCCCCGCAAACCCGCGCCGAACTGCCCCGCGCCCTGGCCACCCTCCGCGACCAGGCCCTCGTCTGGGGCGACGACGACCGGCTCCGCCTCGTCCGGACCGCCCGCGAGCTGCTGTCCCCCTCCGCCGGCCGCCCCTCGCCCACCGGCCTCGGCCCGACCGTCGCGGAGGCCACCGCCGGGATGTCGCCGACCCGGGTCCAGGAGATCGTGGCCGCCGTCGGGCTGCCCGCCACCCACGACCCGGTGTCCGCAGTGACGGCGCTGACCGCCCTGTTCACCGACCAGAAGCGGATGTCGGCGCTACTGGACGAGGCCCCGGCGGAGGCCCACCAGGTGCTGGGCCGGCTCGTGTGGGGCCCTCCGTACGGGGAGGTCACCGCGAACCCGGCCCCGCCGGTGCGCTGGCTGCGTGACCGGGGGCTGCTGCTGCCCACCTCGGCCCGGACGGTGGTGCTGCCCCGCGAGGTGGCCCTGCACCTGCGCGGCGGCCTCGCGCACCGCACCCCGGAACCCCTCGCCCCGCCGGTGACCGCACACCGCGAGCACCGTCCACAGCTTGTGGACGCGAACGCCGCCGGGCAGGCGCTGGCCGCGCTGTCCACGGTCGAGGAGCTGGTGAAGTCCTGGGAGCACGCCGGTCCGCCGGTGCTGCGCGCCGGCGGGCTCTCCGTACGTGACCTGAAGCGCGCGGCGGCCACTTTGGACACCACCGAGCCGATGGCCGCGTTCTGGATCGAACTGGCCTACGCGGCCGGTCTGCTGGCCGGCGACGGAGAGGCCGACGAGCGGTACGCGCCCACCCCCGCCTTCGACGACTGGCTCGAACTGCCGCCCGCCGAGCGGTGGTCGGCACTCGCCGCGGCCTGGCTGGCCGCGACCCGTACGGCCGGTCTGGTCGGCGAGCAGGACGCGAAGGGCCGCACCCTCTCCGCGCTGGGCGCCGACCTGGACCGCTCCGCCGCGCCCGAGGTCCGCCGGCGCGTCCTCGAACTCCTCGCGGGGCTGCCCGAGGGCGGCTCGCCCGACCCGGACGCGCTGCTGAACCGGCTCGGCTGGGAGCGCCCCGTACGCGGGACGAGCGATCTGCGGGCCCGCCTCGCGCACTGGACGCTGGCCGAGGCGGAGACCCTCGGGGTCACCGGCCGGGGCGCGCTCGCCGCGCACGGCCGCGCCCTGCTGGAGCACCGGGATCCGGTGCCGCTGCTGGCGGCGCTGCTTCCCGAACCGGTGGACCACGTGCTGCTCCAGGCGGACCTGACGGCGGTGGCTCCGGGGCCGCTGCGCCGGCCGCTCGCCGACGTGCTGGCGGTGCTGGCGGACGTGGAGTCCAAGGGCGGGGCGACCGTCTACCGCTTTACGCCCGGCTCCGTACGCCGCGCCCTGGACGCCGGCCACACCGCCGTCGACCTGCACGCCTTCCTGGCCGAGCACAGCCGCACCCCGGTCCCGCAGCCGCTGGCGTACCTGATCGACGACGTGGCCCGGCGGCACGGGCACCTGCGGGTCGGCGCGGCGTCCTCGTACGTGCGCTGCGACGACGACGGCATGCTGAACGAAATCCTGGCCGACAAGCGGTCGGCCGGGCTGGGTCTGCGCCGGCTCGCCCCGACGGTGCTGGCGGCGCAGGCCGAACCGACCGCGCTGCTCGACGGGTTGCGGGCGATGGGCTACGCGCCGGCCGCGGAGTCCCGTACCGGCGACGTGGTGGTGGCGCGCGCGGACGCGCACCGCACTCCGGCGCGCTCGGCGCCCGTGCCGGTGCCGGACGGCCCGCCGGTGCCGGACGACACGCTGCTGGGGGCGGCCGTTCGGGCCATCCGCGCCGGCGACCTGGCGGCGACGGCGGTGCGCAAGGAGACCGCGACGGTGCCGTCCGCGGCGCCGGGCGAACTCCCGCGCACCAGCGCGGCGGAGACCCTGGCGACGGTGCAGGCGGCCGCGCTGACGGGGTCCGCGGTGTGGATCGGCTACGTGAACGCGGACGGGGCGGCGAGCCAGCGGGTCATCGCCCCGGTGCGGGTGGAGGGCGGTTTCGTCACCGGGTACGACCACACGGCGGACGAGGTGCGGACGTACCCGCTGCACCGCATCACGGGGGTCGCGGAACTGGCGGAGGACCAGGTGTGACATGGCGGCGGCCACCGTCGGCGGGAACAAATCCGCTGGCGGCGGCGCCCGTTCACCCCGCAGTCTGGCCCCATGCACGACGAGCAGAACCGGTCCGGGCCCCCGCTGCGGCAGATCCGCGCCGCCCACACCGCCACCACGGTCACGGTCTACCAGGCGTACGCGCCCCGGCTCGGGCTCCCCGCGGCGCGCGACGGCCGCTTCCCCGCCGCCTGGAAGCGGGAGCGGATGACGTGGATCAAGCCGTCGTTCCTGTGGATGATGTACCGCTGCGGCTGGGCGACGAAGGCCGACCAGGAGACGGTGCTCGCCGTCGAGATCACCCGTGAGGGCTTCGACCACGCGCTGCGCCACGCCTGCCTGTCCCACTTCGAGTCGGGTACGCACACCGACCGGGAGGCCTGGCAGCAGGCGCTGCGGGCGGCACCGGCGCGCGTGCAGTGGGATCCGGAACGCGATCTCCACCTGAACCCGCTGCCGCACCGCTCGCTCCAACTGGGCCTGTCCGGGCCGGCCTCGCGGGCGTACGCCGACGCGTGGACGGTATCGATCCGGGACGTGACCCCGCTGGCCCGGCAGATCCACGCCCTGGTGCGGTCCGGCGACGAGGCCGCGGCGCGGGCTCTGCTGCCGGTGGAAACCCCCTATCCGGCGGGTTCGTTGGCGCACCTCGGCGCGTAGGCCGCGACCGGCACCCGGGAGCGGAATGCACGGGTCCCGTTATCGCAGCTCAGAGGGGTCGTGGGACCACCGCGGCCTGTTGCACAGCGGTGACACTGGACCGGTGGATTCGTGATCCACCGTATGTGAAGATCAGTCCATCGCAAGAGCGGCCGAGGGGAAGAAACACCGGCCCGAGAGCGACACCCCGTACGACCAGACCATCCGGCCAGGCGCTCTGCCCCGGCCGAATCGTTTCACCACCCTCGCCTGTGCCTCTGCGCCGGCTGCCGCCCTGCGGCCGCCCGGCCCTCGTGATTCCTTGGGGGGAGTCCACCATGTCCGCTCGCACCGCCACCCGCCGCACCCTCCGCTCCGCGGCCGCCACCGCTGTCGTCGCCGCCGTCGCCGGTACCGTCCTGATGCCCCTGTCGGCCTACGCCGCGCCGGCCGAGGGCGGCACCAACCAGCACGCGCTGAAGATCACGATGGGCGCCCCGGCGCCGAGCGGCCCGCTGACCCGCGGCGGGGCGACGGAGACCTTCGAGCTGACGGTGACGAACCCCTCGGACAAGGCCCACTCCTTCCACCCGTGGATCCTGGGCGACCCGGAGGGCCCGAGCCCGCTCCAGAAGAGCGACGTGCTCTTCAAGGTCGAGGCGGTGGACGCCCCGGCGACCACCGCCTTCATCGGGCAGCAGGACGGCGAGTGGCAGGGCATGTTCCACCCGACCGGCAAGGAGCCGAACCAGGGCTTCGAGGTCCCGGCCGGCGGCAAGCTCACCTGGAAGGTCACGGTCGGCCTCGGCGCCGGCTACCCGACCAACGACGGCGACTTCACGCTGCGGGCCACCAGCTACCAGGCCGAGGTGGCGGAGGGCGGCTCCCCGTCCCTGACCTTCAAGACGGACCCGTCGGTCAAGACCGGCACCGTCGACCTCTGGTGCGACCAGATCAGCCCCTGCCAGGAGAAGATCGACGAGCGTCAGTGCCGGGAGATGGACCTGCGCTACCGCGCCAACGGCGAGGGCGCGTTCAACACCGCGCTGGCCACCTACCTGGACGTGAACATCGCCGACGGCATCTCCGACGAGCAGGCCGACCTCCAGCTCCAGGTCCAGGTCGACGGCAAGTGGCAGGACATCTCCGGCACCAACGGCAACCGCCGCCTGCCCGACATCGCGAAGGGCTTCGGCAAGGCGTCCGGCGAGCGCAAGGTGCACCTGCGCGCCAAGCTCGGCCCGAAGTCCAAGCTGCCGAAGGCGACGACGGCCACGCTGACCGCGCAGGTCGGCCTGGCCGAGGGCAACACCCACCCCTTCCTGGCCGACGAGGCGAAGTTCCAGATCGCCCCGGCCGCCACGGCCACCCCGAGCCCCTCGCCGTCGAAGTCCGCGACGCCGCAGCCGTCGACGAGCCCCTCGCCCTCGGCTTCGGCCTCCACCACCGCTGCCGTGACCGGCAACTCGAACACCACCACCACGGGTGGCTCCCTGGCCCACACCGGCGCCGACTCCCACACCGGCCTGTACTCGGGCCTGGCCGCGGTCCTCGTCGCCCTCGGCGGGGCGGCCATGTGGCTCGGCGCCCGCCGCCGCCGCGCCACCCGCGTCTGATCCTCCGCACCCGAAGGGGCCCGGCACAGGTGCCGGGCCCCTTCGGCGTGCCGGGTCCTCACCTCGCCGCGTAGTCGATCAGCTCCTCCTCGAACGGCCACACGTCGGCGAGCCAGCGCCGCACCCGCTCGTACAGGACCTCGTCGAGCGCGGCCCGGTCGGCCCGGACCCAGGAACTGACCTGGACCCGCCCGGGGGCGTCCTTCGACGGGTAGATGTAGAGGCACCCGATGACGTCGTCACCGCCGTCCAGGACGGTGTACGTGAACCCCCGGCGCTCGGCGAAGTCCCGCGCGTGCCGGGCCAGGTCGGCCAGGTTGTCCTGCGCCGACATCCCCTCCGGCGGCGGCCAGCCCCGGCCCTGGAAGCCGGGCGTGGCCCGCACGTGCGCGATGCTCCCGCTCCACGCGGCGAGGTCCCGCTCGTTGTGCGCCTCGCCCAGCGGCTCCAGCCGGAAGCCCTCTCCTTCGCACCCGAGCGGCACCTCGAAGTCCTCCGGCACGAACAAAAGTCGATCACTCATGCCCCGACCCTACGAACCGGTCCACCGCCCGTCACCCCGATATCCGCCCCCGCCGGGCGGCCTGGGCGGCCCGGGATACGGCAGACTGGAGGTTTGGCCGCCCGCGTCCGGGCAGCCACCGCCACGCCGAAAGGGACGTTCGTGAACGGGCCTCTCATCGTCCAGAGCGACAAGACACTCCTCCTCGAAGTCGACCACGAGCTCGCCGGCGCAGCACGCCGTGCCATCGCCCCCTTCGCCGAGCTGGAGCGGGCCCCCGAGCACATCCACACGTACCGGATCACCCCGCTCGGCCTGTGGAACGCCCGCGCCGCCGGGCACGACGCCGAGCAGGTCGTCGACGCGCTCGTCGAGTACTCCCGCTACCCCGTCCCGCACGCCCTGCTCGTCGACGTCGCCGAGACCATGGCCCGCTACGGGCGCCTCACCTTGTCCAAGCACCCCGTCCACGGCCTGGTGCTGACCAGCACCGACCGGCCGGTGCTGGAGGAGATCCTGCGGTCCAAGCGGATCGCCCCCCTGGTCGGGGCGCGGCTCGACCCCGACACGGTGGCCGTGCACCCCTCCGAGCGCGGGCAGATCAAGCAGACCCTGCTCAAGCTGGGCTGGCCCGCCGAGGACCTGGCCGGGTACGTCGACGGCGAGGCGCACGCCATCGACCTGGTCGAGGACGGCTGGGCGCTGCGGCCGTACCAGCAGCAGGCCGTCGAGGGTTTCTGGCACGGCGGCTCGGGCGTCGTGGTGCTGCCCTGCGGCGCCGGGAAGACGCTGGTCGGCGCCGGTGCCATGGCGAAGGCGAAGGCGACCACGCTGATCCTGGTCACGAACACCGTCTCGGCCCGCCAGTGGAAGCACGAGCTGGTGCGGCGGACCTCGCTGACGGAGGACGAGATCGGCGAGTACTCCGGCACGCGCAAGGAGATCCGGCCCGTCACCATCGCCACGTACCAGGTGCTGACCACGAAGCGGAAGGGCGTATACCCGCACCTGGAGCTGTTCGACTCCCGCGACTGGGGGCTGATCCTCTACGACGAGGTGCACCTGCTGCCGGCGCCGGTCTTCAAGTTCACCGCGGACCTCCAGGCCCGCCGCCGGCTCGGCCTGACCGCGACCCTGGTCCGCGAGGACGGGCGCGAGTCCGACGTCTTCTCCCTCATCGGTCCGAAGCGCTTCGACGCGCCGTGGAAGGAGATCGAGGCGCAGGGCTACATCGCACCGGCCGACTGTGTCGAGGTCCGGGTGAACCTCACCGAGTCGGAACGGCTCGCGTACGCGACCGCCGAGACGGAGGAGAAGTACCGCTTCTGCGCGACCACCGCCACGAAGCGGAAGGTGACCGAGGCACTGGTCCGCAAGCACCGCGGGGACCAGACCCTGGTCATCGGGCAGTACATCGACCAGCTCGACGAGCTCGGCGAGCACCTGGACGCGCCCGTCATCAAGGGCGAGACCTCGAACGCGCAGCGCGAGAAGCTCTTCGACGCCTTCCGGGCGGGCGAAATCAACGTGCTGGTGGTGTCGAAGGTCGCCAACTTCTCCATCGACCTGCCGGAGGCCACCGTCGCCATCCAGGTGTCCGGCACCTTCGGCTCCCGCCAGGAGGAGGCCCAGCGGCTGGGCCGCGTGCTGCGTCCGAAGGCGGACGGGCACGAGGCGCGCTTCTACTCGGTCGTCGCGCGCGACACGATCGACCAGGACTTCGCCGCGCACCGCCAGCGCTTCCTGGCCGAGCAGGGCTACGCCTACCGGATCATGGACGCGGACGAGCTCCTGGCGAACGACTGATCCTGCCGGGGCGCGGTCAGCGACGTATGACGCCGGCGTCCTCGGAGTACTCGCCGAGGACGACGACGCTCACGGCGGTCGCCGCGAACACCTTCGCGGCGCGCAGCAGGTCGCCCAGGCGGTGCCGGGGCGGTGAGTCGGTGGCGGCGGTGGCCCCGCGCGGGCGGCCACCCTGGACCGGGGTGAAGGTTGCGGTGCTCATGAGTCCATGGTGCGCCGCGACCGGCCCCGGCACATCGCCCTGCGGGTTGAGCCGCCTGCCCTCCGGCCTCCTCCTCCCGTCCCATGCCGCCCCCGAGGACCCCTACCCGAGGTCTGACACTCCCGGGTATGACCCCCGGACGGGGCCCCCGCCTGCGCCGCGTGAATCCGCTCGCGCGGCGCCCCGCCCCTGACTACAATCTCCGCTCTTGCCGCCTCCCGCCGCCGTACCGGGGAGTGCCGCCCGCCTGGGGGTACCTCCCAGCGGTAGCTGGGGGAGGAAACCGGCGGGCTTCGTTCCGTACCAGCAGCTGGAGGCATTCCCGTGCCCGCGCACGCCACCGACCTCGCCCCCTCCCACCCCCTGGCCCGCGAACAGGCGCACCTCACCGCATCGCGGGCCGCACTCCGCGCGATGCGCGCGGACGTCGAGGCCCTCGACATCCGCGACGTCACCGCGAACTGGGTCAACGCGATCGTCCTCCAGGCCCAGATCGACGACCGGATCAAGGCCCTCGCCGACCTCGCGCACACCCCGCTCTTCTTCGGCCGCCTCGACTACCTCCACGCGCCCGGCGCGGACCTCGCCGAGGGCGCCGAGGGGGAACAGTTCTACATCGGCCGCCGCCACGTCCACGACGCCGACGGCGACCCCATGGTGATCGACTGGCGCGCGCCGGTCTCCCAGCCCTTCTACCGTGCCTCGAAGGCCGACCCCCAGGACGTCGCCCTGCGCCGCCGCTTCGGCTACACGGGCGGCGAGCTCACGGCGTACGAGGACGAGCACCTCAGCGACCCCGCCGAGGCGGCCGCGGTCAGCAAACTGCTCCAGCAGGAGATCGAGCGCCCGCGCGTCGGCCCCATGCGCGACATCGTCGCGACGATCCAGCCCGAGCAGGACGAGATCGTCCGCTCCGGCCTGTCCGGCTCCGTCTGCGTCCAGGGCGGCCCCGGCACCGGGAAGACCGCGGTGGGCCTGCACCGCGTCGCGTACCTCCTCTACGCCCACCGCGAGCGGCTCGCCCGTACGGGCACGCTCGTCATCGGGCCGAACCGTTCCTTCCTGCACTACATCGAGCAGGTCCTGCCGGCCCTGGGCGAGCTGGAGGTCAAGCAGGCCACCGTCGACGACCTGGTCGCCCGCGACGGCCTGGAGGTCCGGGCCGCCGACCTCGCCCCGACCGCGGTGGTCAAGGGCGACGCCCGGATGGCCGAGGTGCTGCGCCGGGCGGTCCGCTCGCACGTCACCCTGCCCGCCGAGCCCCTGATGGTGGTCCGCGGATCGCGCCGCTGGCGGGTGCCGGCGTACGAACTGGAGGAGATCGTCACCGAGCTCCTGAACCGCGACATCCGCTACGGCGCCGCCCGTGACGCGCTGCCGCAGCGGATCGCCCACGCGGTGCTCGTCCGCATGGAACAGGCGGGCGAGGCCCCCGACGACCGCGTCCAGGACACGGTGGCCCGCAACCCTGCCGTGAAGGCGGTCGTCAAGGCGGTCTGGCCGGTGGTGGAACCGGCAAAGCTGGTGCTGCGGCTGCTGTCGGACGCGGAGTTCCTCGCCGCCCACGCGGACGGGATCCTCTCGGACGAGGAGCAGAAGCTGCTGCTCTGGCCGAAGCCGTACCGCAGCGTGAAGTCGGCGAAGTGGTCCGCGGCGGACCTGGTCCTGATCGACGAGGCGGCGGACCTGGTGGAGCGTACGCACTCGCTCGGCCATGTCGTCCTCGACGAGGCGCAGGACCTCTCGCCGATGCAGTACCGGGCGGTGGGCCGGCGCTGCACGACGGGCTCGGCGACGGTCCTGGGCGACCTGGCGCAGGGCACCACGCCGTGGGCGACCCGCAGTTGGGCGGAGGCCCTGACCCACCTCGGCAAGCCGGAGGCGGTGGTGGAGGAGCTGACGGCGGGCTTCCGCGTGCCGCGCGAGGTGATCGCGTACGCGTCGCGGCTGCTGCCGTCGATCTCCCCGGGCCTGGCGCCGGTCTCCTCGGTCCGCGAGACGCCGGGCTCCCTGGTCGTCACCCCGGTGTCGGACCTGACGCCCGCGGTGATCGAGGCCTGCCGGGCGTCCCTGACCCAGGAGGGCTCGATCGGCCTGATCGCGGCCGACGCCAGGATCCCGGAGCTGGCGGAGGCCCTGCGGGGGGCGGGGCTGCCGTACCTCGCGCCGGGCGAGGAGACGACGGCGCGGGCGCGGTTGACGCTGGTGCCGGCGTCGCTGGCGAAGGGCCTGGAGTACGACTACGTGGTGCTGGACGAGCCGGCGGCGATCGTCTCGGGCGAACCGGACGAACGCACCGGCCTGCGCCGCCTGTACGTCTGCCTCACCCGAGCCGTCTCCGGCCTGACGGCCCTCCACACCACCCCTCTCCCGGCTGCCCTCCTGGCCTGACACCGACCGGTGCCCCCGCGCCTCAAACGCCGGCGAGGCTGAATATTGCGGGCCGGTGCCTCAAGGGTGGGGCGGGGCTGATTTCGGCCGGCCGGAGGCGGGATGTGGTCGGGCATCGGCGGGTGGGGTGGGGACACTGCGGTGGTGAGTCGAGGATGAGCGGTCACCGCCGAGTCCGTTCTCGATCCCGCCAGGATCCGCGAGCCGAGACGAACTTCCGGAGTGGCACCGCCCCACCACCACACGCTCCCGAGCAACGACACCACACCCGGCAAAGCCCGCCCCGGCACCCGAGGCCCCCCGCAACGACACCACAGCCCGCGAAGCCCGCCGCAGCACCCGAGGCTCCCCGCAGCGACACCACAGTCCGCGAAGCCCGCCCCGGCACCCGAGGCCCGCGCAACGACATCCAGCCGGCGGAGCCCACCGCGCGGCGGTGCCGTCAGGACAAGGCCTCGCGCCACCTCGCCACCGCCGGCGCGGAGACCGGGGCGGACCACCCGGAGGGCCTGGCCGCGCCGCCGATGTGGAAGCCGTCCACCCCCGCACCCAGCAGCACGGGCAGGTGCGCCAGCGCCAGCCCCCCGCCCACCAGGAGCTGCGCTCCGTACCCCGGCTCCCCCCGCCGCCCGGCCTCGGCCACCAGCACCGGCAGCCCCGCCTCGACCCCCTCCGCCGATCCGGCCGTCAGGTAGGTGTCCAGCCCGGGCAGCTCCGCGAGGGACTTCCGCAGCTGGTCCCGGTCCGCCGCCCGGTCGATCGCCCGGTGGAACGTCCACCGGCAACCCCCCAGCTCCCCCACCACCGCCTCGATCGCCGCCAGGTCGGCCGTGCCGTCCGGCTTCAGGAACCCGAGGACGAACTCCTGCGCCCCCTCCGCCCGCAGCTCCCGCGCCTGCTCGACGAGGAGGTCGACGGGACCGGCGGCGAACCCGTCCGTCCTACGGAGCATCACGCGCAGCGGGATGTCGACCGCCGCCCTGACCGCCGCGAAGGTCTCGCGCGACGGGGTGAGCCCGTCGGCGGCCATGTCGGTGACCAGTTCAAGTCGGTCCGCCCCACCCGCCTGGGCCGCGACCGCGTCCTCCACGTCGAGGGCGATCACCTCCAGGACTGCACGGTTGCTCATGGGCCCCACTCCTCCGGAAAAGCTGCTGGTATGCAAAATAGGTCTAGTCCAATATCCAGGGTACGGGCCCGCACCCACCCACCACCAGCACAATCACGCCACCCGCCTACCCCCCACACCCGCCCGCAGAATGTGCCCATGGACACCGCGACCTCAGAACTCCGCGCCCGCTGGGCCGCCACCACCGCCGCCGCCGGCGCCGACCCCGGCCGGGACCCCGCCCCCTACGCCGACCGGCTCCTCACCGCCTGGGCGGAGCCCCAACGCCGGTACCACACCACCGCCCACCTGGCGGACGTCCTCGCCCGGATCGACGTCCTCGCACCGCACGCCGCCGACCCCGCAGCCGTCGAACTCGCCGCCTGGTTCCACGACGCCGTCTACCGCCCCGACCGCTCCGAGAACGAGGAACGCAGCGCCGCCCTCGCCGAGCGGGCCCTGCCCGAGCTCGGCGTCGACGGGGCCCGCACGGCCGAGGTGGCCCGCCTCGTACGGCTCACCGTCACCCACGACCCCGCGCCCGGCGACACCAACGGCGAGGTGCTGTGCGACGCGGACCTGGCCGTCCTCGCGGGCGGCCCGGACGCGTACGCCGCGTACACCGCCGCCGTCCGCGCCGAGTACGGCTTCGTCCCCGACGACGCCTTCCGCGCCGGCCGCGCCGCCGTCCTGCGCCAGCTCCTCGACCTGCCCCGGCTCTTCCGCACGCCCCACGGCACCGCCCACTGGGAGGCCGCGGCCCGCCACAACCTGGCCGCGGAGCTCGCGCTCCTCACCGGCCCCGGGGAATGAGATCCCTTTCGCGGCGGTTCGGGAGAGACATGCCCCCCGCCGCCGCCCGCTCCCGCATGCCCGTCGCCGTCTACGTACTCGGTCTGTCCGTCTTCGCCCTCGGCACCAGTGAGTTCATGCTCTCGGGGTTGCTGCCCCCCATCGCCGAGGACATGAACGTCACGATCCCGCAGGCAGGCCTGCTGATATCCGCCTTCGCGATCGGCATGGTCGTCGGCGCACCCCTGCTCGCCGTGGCCACCCTGCGCCTCCCGCGCCGCACCACACTCATCTGCCTCATCAGCCTCTTCGGCCTCGGGCAGGTCGCGGGCGCGCTGGCCCCCTCGTACGCGCTCCTCTTCGCCTCCCGCATCGTCTCGGCGCTCGCCTGCGCCGGCTTCTGGGCGGTCGGCGCGGCCGTCGCCATCGCCATGGTCGAGCAGAACCAGCGCGCCCGGGCCATGGCCGTCATGATCGGCGGCCTGTCCATCGCCAACGTCCTCGGCGTCCCCGCGGGCGCCTTCCTCGGCGAGCACCTGGGGTGGCGTTCCGCGTTCTGGTCGGTCGGCGCCGCCTCGGCGGTCGCGCTCGCCGGCATCGTCGCGCTGATCCCGAGGATCCCGCTGCCCGCCGAGAGGCCGTCGCCGGTACGGGAGCTGCGCATCTACCGAGACCGGCAGGTGTGGCTCTCCATCGGCGTCACGGCCCTGGCGGCGGGCGGCGTGTTCTGCGCCTTCAGCTACCTTTCGCCGCTGCTCACGGACGTCGCAGGGCTGGACTCCGGCTGGGTGCCGTGGGTGCTGGCGCTGTTCGGGGTGGGCGCGCTGGCCGGTACGACGGTGGGCGGCCGGGTCGCGGACGCGCACCTGTTCGGGGTGATGCTGTGGGGCATCACCGCCTCCACGGTCTTCCTCGTGGCGCTGGCCCTGCTGGCGTCGTCGGCGGGGGCTGCCGTCGGGCTGTCGTTCCTGATCGGGTTCTCGACCTTCTTCACCGCGCCCGCGCTCAACGCCCGCATGTTCAACGTGGCGGGCGCCGCCCCGACCCTGGCCGGAGCCACCACGACGGCCGCGTTCAACCTGGGCAACACCGGCGGCCCGTGGCTCGGCGGTACGGTCATCGACGCCGGCCACGGCTTCGCGGCCACCGCCTGGGCGGGGGCCGCCATGACGGTCACCGCGGTCGGCCTGGGAGCGCTCGCCCTGCGCCTGGACCGTCGTACGCCGCCGGACCCGACCCGGATCGTCGCCTCGTCACCGGCCCGCCCGGCGCCGGCGGACACCGTCCGTACCGGTATGTGAACCACTGACGGTGCCCGCCGACGGCCTGATCCGGCGGTCCCAGACCCGAATGGCCCCGGGTGCGGGAGGAGATGACCGCTCCGGCCGCCTCCCGGCGGCTACGCCGGGCGGCCCTTCGGGCGGCGCAGGCCCGCTGCCGTGAGGCGGCGGACCAGTTCCTTGCTGCCGACCTCCACGGCGCCGGCGTCCACCGCGTCCGCGTAGCGGTGCTCGGGGACGTCGTAGTGGTCCCCGTCGAAGGCCCGCGGCGGGCAGCCGATCTTCGCCGCGAAGGCGTGCAGCTCCTCCACCGAGAGGTCGCTGACCATGTGCGACCACATGCGGCCGTGGCCCGGCCACGTGGGCGGGTCGATGTAGATCGTCACCGGCGGCTCACCGGCCGAGGACGGGGCCGAGGCCGCCCACCGCGGCGACCTTCACGCCCGCCTTCCCGCACACCCAGTGCGGATCGGGTCCGAGTTCAGGTTCGACGTCCAGCGCGTGCGGATCGCCGTGCGAGCAGACCGGGCACAGCGGCCAGCGCCCGTACTTCTCCAGCAGTGCGTCCTGTACGTCCTGGGCGACGAGTCCGGCGAGGTAGTCGACCCCCTCCGGCCACTGCTCCACCCACCACCGGCGGTGCGTGACCGAGTCCTCGACGAGGGAGACGACATCGGCCTCGGCGACCTCGCCCGCGACGAGATCGGCGAGTACCAGGGCACGGGCGGCGTGCAGCGCCTGTTCCAGGGGGGTCGCGTGGTCCATGGGGCCATTGTGAACCCGCACCGGCCAGGTGGCGAAGGTCCCTCGGTCACAGCCCGGCGGCTTGCTCCTCCGCGGCTTGTGAAAATAGATTTCACACATGAGTGAGGTCATGAAGGAAAGTTTCACCGAGGCGTTCACCGCCCGCACCCCGCTGCGCGCCCGCGTCCGCGCGCTCGCCCCCTCCATGACCCCCTCCGTGCTGGCCGTCGCCGAGGCCGTCGCGGCCGACCCGGCCGGCTGCGCCCGGCTCACCGTCACCGCCCTCGCCGAGCACACCGGAACCAGCGAGGCCACCGTCGTCCGCACCGCCCGCCTCCTCGGCTATCCGGGCTACCGCGACCTGCGCCTGGCCCTCGCCGCCCTCGCCGCGCAGCAGGAATCCGGCGCCGCCCCCTCCGTCACCGTCGACATAACCGTCGACGACCCCCTCCCCGACGTCGTCGCCAAGCTGGCCCGCGAGGAGGCCCAGACCCTCGCCGACACGGCGGCAGGGCTCGACCTCACCGCGCTGGCCGCCGCCGTCACCGCGCTCGCGACGGCCCGCCGGATCGACATCTACGGCGTCGGCGCCTCGGCGCTCGTCGCCCAGGACCTGGCGCAGAAGCTCCAGCGCATCGGGCTCGTCGCCCTCGCCCACGCCGACCCGCACCTGGCCGTCACCAACGCCGTCCAGCTCCGTCCGGGCGACGCCGCCGTCGCGATCACCCACTCCGGCTCCACCGGCGACGTGATCGACCCCCTCCGTACGGCCTTCGAGCGCGGCGCCACCACCATCGCGCTGACCGGCCGCCCGCACTCACCGGTCACCCGGCACGCCGATCACGTGCTGACCACCTCCGCCGCCCGCGAGAGCCGGCTGCGCCCGGCCGCCATGTCCAGCCGCACCAGCCAGCTCCTCGTCGTGGACTGCCTGTTCGTCGCCGTCGCGCAGCAGACCTACGAGACCGCCGCACCCGCCCTCGCCGCCTCCTACGAGGCACTCGCCCCCCGCCACCGCCCCACCAGCCGCCAGGAGCAATGCCCATGACCGCGTACGCCGATCTCCGCGCCCAGCTCGCGGCCCTGACCACCGAGGCCTTCCGCCCCGAACTGGCCGAGATCGACCGCCTCCCCACCCTCGAACTCGCCCGCCTCATGAACGCCGAGGACGCCACCGTCCCGGCCGCGGTGGCCGGCCAACTGCCGCGGATCGCCGCCGCGATCGACGCCATCGCGCCCCGGATGGCCCGCGGCGGGCGGCTCGTCTACGCGGGCGCCGGCACCGCCGGCCGCATCGGCGTGCTGGACGCCAGCGAATGCCCGCCCACCTTCAACACCGACCCGGCCCAGGTCGTCGGCCTGATCGCGGGCGGCCCCTCCGCGATGCTCCGGGCCGTCGAAGGCGCCGAGGACTCCGCCGAGCTCGCCGAAGCCGACCTCGCCGCCCTGGACCTGACCGCCGACGACACCGTCGTCGGCATCTCGGCCTCCGGCCGCACCCCGTACGCGGTCGGCGCCGTCACCTACGCCCGGAGGCGCGGCGCGCTCACCATCGGCCTGGCCTGCAACGCCGGCTCCCCGCTCGCCGAGGCCGCCCTGCACGGCATCGAGGTCGTCGTCGGCCCGGAGCTGCTCACCGGCTCCACCCGCCTGAAGGCCGGCACCGCGCAGAAGCTCGTACTGAACCTCGTCTCGACCCTCACCATGATCCGGCTCGGGAAGACGTACGGGAACCTGATGGTCGACCTCCGCGCCACCAACGAGAAGCTCCGCGCCCGCTCCCGCCACATCCTGGTGCTCGCCACCGGCGCCTCGGACGAGGAGATCGAGGCCGCGCTCACCGCCACCGGCGGCGAGGTCAAGCAGGCCGCCCTCGTCCTCCTCGGCGGCGTCGACGGGCCGACCGCCGCCGCACTCCTCACCGCCGCCGACGGCCATCTCCGCGCGGCCCTGGCCCGCACCCCGCACGCCCCCTGACCCCGCCGCCCGGCAGCACCCCGCACGCCTCCCGACCCCCACGGTTCCCGAACCCCGGTTCCCTCACGGCAAGGCGACCCCCACATGAGCACTGACAAGAACCGCGCCACCGCCGCCGCGCTCCTCACCCTGGTCGGCGGCCCCCGCAACATCGGCTCCATCGCCCACTGCATGACCCGTCTGCGCCTGGCCCTGCACGACCGCTCGCTGGTCGACGAGACCGCGCTGCGGGCGCTGCCCGCCGTGCTGGGCGTGGTGGAGGACGCCGACACCTACCAGATCGTGCTGGGCCCCGGCACCGTGGCCCGCGTGACCCCGGAGTTCGAGGCCCTGGTCGAGGAGGGCCGGGCCGGGGCCCCGCCGCTGCCGGTCACCGCCGCGGAACTCGCCGAGCGGGGCGCCGCGCTGAAGGCGGCGCAGAAAGCCCGCAACAGCACCCCCTTCAAGCTGTTCCTGCGTCGCGTGGCGAACATCTTCGTCCCGCTGATCCCGGCGCTCATCGGCTGCGGCATCATCGCCGGGCTGAACGGCGTGCTGGTGAACACCGGCCGGCTGCCCGCCGTGGCCCCGGCGCTCGCCGCCCTCGCCTCCGGCTTCATGTCGCTGATCGTGGTCTTCGTCGGCCTCAACACCGCGAAGGAGTTCGGCGGTACGCCCGTCCTCGGCGGCGCGGTCGCCGCGATCATCGTCTTCCCGGGCGTCGCCAAGGTGGATGCTTTTGGCCAACATCTCTCCCCCGGGCAGGGCGGTGTCCTCGGCGCCCTGGCGGCCGCGCTGCTGGCCGTCCGCGTGGAGAAGTGGTGCCGCAGGTGGGTTCCGGAGGCGGTCGACGTCCTGGTCACCCCCACCCTCACGGTCCTGGTCGCGGGCCTGGTCACCCTGTTCGGCCTGATGTTCCTGGCCGGTGAGGTCTCCACCGCCATCGGTACGTCCGCCCACTGGCTCCTCGCCCGCGGCGGCGCCCTCGCGGGCCTGGTCCTGGGAGGGCTGTTCCTCCCCCTGGTCATGCTGGGCCTGCACCAGGCGCTGATCCCGATCCACACCACCCTGATCGAGCAGTCCGGCTACACGGTCCTGCTGCCGATCCTGGCCATGGCGGGCGCGGGCCAGGTGGGGGCCGCCCTCGCCGTCTACTGCCGGCTGCCGCGGAACCGCTCCCTGCGGACGACCATCAAGTCGGCCCTGCCCGCGGGCTTCCTGGGCGTCGGTGAACCGCTGATCTACGGGGTCTCCCTCCCGCTGGGCCGCCCCTTCGTCACCGCATGCGTCGGCGGCGCGGCGGGCGGAGCGTTCGTCGGCCTGTTCAACCAGCTCGGCGTCACCTTCGGCTCCACCGCCATCGGCCCGTCCGGATGGGCGCTGTTCCCCCTGCTCGACGGCACCGCGGGCCTCGGCCTGAGCCTCGCGATCTACGCGGGCGGCCTGGCCGTCGGCTACCTCGCCGGCTTCATCGCCACGTACTTCTTCGGCTTCACCCGGCAGATGCTGACCGACCTGAACACCGATGCCGAAAACACGAATCCGGCCACTGTTCAACCGGCACAGGGGCCTGCTATGGCCAAAATCTAAGGGGAAAGCGAGACTTTCCGGATGGAGTTCCCCGCCGACGCCGTTGCCGCCACCGCCCTGATCGAGGTCGTACGCCTCTCCGAGCGCCCGCAACGGTTCGGCGACCCCGTCACCGGCAGCCCGCTCGCCTCCTGGACCGGCAAGGATGCCTCCGAGGCGCTCGCACTGCTCTCCTCCATGGAGCCGGGCGAGCGCCGCGCCTGCCCGGCCCCCGGCTTCGGCCTGCGCGTCTACGACGCCATGGAGGAGCTCCTGTTCGAGATGGTCTTCTGCTTCAGCTGCGACCGCACCTGGCTCTGGGGTCCCGCCGTCCCGCCCGAACTGACCCTCGGCGCAGACCCGGACGCGCTGCTGTCCCACTTCCACGACGCCGCATGATGGGCGCATGACCGACATACCCCCCGTGGTTCCGCCGGGCCGCCTGGCCGCCCTCACCCAGCCGTCCTTCGCCCTCCCGGGCGCACTGGCCCTGCGGCCCTGGGCCGCGCAGGACGCCCCGGCGCTGGTGCAGGCCTGCCTGGACCCGGACGTCCGGCACTGGAACCGCCCCGGGCTGCTCTCCCCGGAGCAGGCGCGGGAGCGCATCGCCGCGTGGGAGGACCGCCGCCTGGCCGAGCGGGCCGTTATGTGGGCCGTGGCGCCGGCCGGAGGGGGCCTGCCCGTCGGGCTGATCGGGCTCGCCGACTTCGATCTGCCGGGCGGCAGCGCGGAGTTCCTCTACTGGCTGCTCCCGGCCGGCCGTGGCAGCGGCGCGATGGTCCCGGCCGTGGACCGGATCAGCCGCTGGGCCTTCGAGGAGCTCGGCCTGCACCGCCTGCGGATCACCCACTCCGTGGCGAACCCGGCCTCGTGCCGGATCGCGGCCAAGGCCGGCTTCCCCTTGGAGGGCACCATGCGCGGCGCCCTCCTCCACGCGGACGGCTGGCACGACGAGCACCTCCACGCCCGCCTCCGCACGGACCCGGTACCGCCGGCTCAGGCCGCCCCGGACGCGGTGCGCAGGAAGGTCACCAGGTCGTCGGTGCTGTAGCCGAGCTTCGGCGCCCGCTCCGCCGCCATCAGCAGCAACTGCCCGACGATCTCGGCGCCCCACCCGTCCGTGCCGTCCTGCGACCACTCCCACAGCTTCTCGATTCCCAGGTCGGCCATCACCAGCCCGTATCCCGCCCGGATCTCCCCGCACAGCTCCGCCACCGCGTCCAGCAACCGCGCCCCCGGCCGCTCGCACCGCAGCCCGAAGCACCCGCCGACGTCCTCGACCACGCACCCCCTCGGCGGCCGCACCCGGATCGCCTCGTAGCGCGGCTCGTCCTCCTCGGACGAACCGTCCACCGGGCAGTGGATGAGCGTGAACCGGTGCCACCCCGGCGGCGGGGGCGGCTGCGGCCGCCACGCCGTCAGCCCGAGCGCCTCCTGCACCAGGGCCGTCGCCTCGTCCGCCGTACCGGCCGTCTCCCGCACCCGCCGCTCCCCGTCATCGCCGACGGCGGTCCACAGACCGCTGCGCCCGTCCCGCCCCACCCGCACCGAGAGGCCCGTGCCCGGACGCCGCCACCCTTCCCCGACCAGGCCCTTCTCCAGCCAGCACAGCTTCCAGGCCAGCTCGAACTCCCACCCCCGCGCCACCTCGAAGAACCCCTCCAGGGCGGCCTCGCACCGGGCCCGCTCGTCCCCGCTCACGGGTGCGCCCGCTCGTGGAGCACGGCGGCCAGCCGCAGCGCGGTGTCGAGGTTGCAGCGGCCGAGCTCGACCAGCGGCAACCCGTACGTCCCCGCCGCGGACACCACGTCCACCCCGAGCGACGGGAGCACCACCCCCACCCCGCCGAGCGCGTCCCGCAACTGCCCGACGGCCTCCTCGGCCGCCCTCAGCCGCTCCTTCGGAGTGAGCACCATGACATGTCACCTTTCCACTCTGAGTGTTCGCCTTCTCTACACAGAGTGGTGACGGGCTGGATAGCCTTTCAAGGACGGACCCGAAACAACGGGACCTGTTGGCCAGGGAGTTGCCATGGCAGGTAAGCACCTCGATCCCTCCTCCTCTCCACGCGCCCTCCTCGGCGCGGAACTCCGCGTGGCTCGCGAACGCGCGGGCCTCACCCAGGCCGAGTTGGGCGAACCGCTCTTCGTCAGCGGCTCGTTCATCGGCCAGCTCGAAGCGGGCACGCGCCGGATGCACCTCGACTTCGCGCGGCAGATAGACGACATCCTGGGGACGGACGGCTTCTTCGTCCGCAACTGCGGGGCGGCGGCCAAGTCCAAGTACCCGGACCACTTCACAGAGGCCGCCGAGGCCGAGGCTCTGGCCAAGGTCATCCGTGACTACGCCCCGCAGATCATCCCGGGGCTGCTCCAGACGGAGTCCTACGCCCGGGCGATCTTCCGTGCCTACCAGCCGACGGCAACGGAGGGGGTGATCGACGAACTGGTGGAGAACCGACTCGCTCGCTCGGCTCTCCTAACTGACCCAACAACCCCACTGTTGTGGTGTGTATTTGATGAAGCCGTCCTCCGCCGTGAGGTGGGCAGTCCGGAAGTGATGGCCGATGCACTACGTCACGTCGCATCCTTGATCCGATCCCACCGGATCATCGTCCAGGTGATCCCCTTCAGCGCAGGCGCGCATGCGGGCATGATGGGACTCCTCAAACTGATGTCATTCGACGACGCTCCACCGTTGTCCTACACGGAAGGCAACGGAACAGGCCGGTTGTTCGACGATCCGGCCACGGTCGCCCGTCATGCCCTGAACTACGATCTCCTCACGGCCAGCGCCCTACCACCCCGTGAATCACTGGCCTTGATCGAGTCCGCAGCAAAGGATTACGAGCATGCCTGAGTACGACCTGTCTGAAGCCACCTGGCACAAGTCGAGCTACAGCGGCGGGGACGGGGGCGAGTGTCTGGAGATGGCCACCTGGCGGAAGTCCACCCACAGCGACGGCACCGGCGGCGACTGCGTCGAGGTGGCCGACGGCCGGCCCGGGGTGGTCCCCGTCCGGGACTCCAAGCAGCCCGAAGGCCCGCACGTGGTGTTCCACGCACGGGCCTGGGCCGAGTTCGTCGCGTCCCTCTGACCGGCCAGGTCACAGGCCGCCGGTGAACAGCAGCCGGTTCGGGCTGCCCAGGCTGATGCTGCTCACGACGTCCTTCGTGGACTCACGCTCCAGGAAGTCGCCGACCTCCGCCGGGTCCGCGTTCGGGTGGGTCGCCTTGTAGAGGGCGGCCACACCGGTGACGTGCGGCGCGGCCATCGACGTGCCGTCGAGGGCCACGCTGCCGCCGCCGAGCTTGGCGGAGACGATGTCCTGCCCGGGGGCGTAGAGGCTGAGGCACGAGCCGTAGTTGGAGAAGCCCGTCTCCTGGTCGTACTCGTCGGTCGCTCCGACCGCCACCACGCGCTCGGCAGAGGCGGGCGACACGCCGCAGGCGTCCTGCGCGGAGTTGCCCGCCGCGAAGACCGGCAGGACGCCCGCGTCGGACAGGGCGGTGGCGGCGGTGTTGACCGCGTCCGACTTGGTTCCGCCCAGGGAGCCGTTCAGGACGGCGGGCTGGACGGCGTTCTCGGCCACCCAGTCCATGCCCGCGATGACACTGGACCAGGTGCCGCTGCCGTCGCACCCGAGGACACGGACGCTGACCAGCTTCGCGTTGCGCGCCACCCCGTACGTCGCACCGGCGACCGTACCCGCGACGTGCGTGCCGTGGCCCTGGCAGTCCAGCCCGTCGCGGCCGTCCCCGACCGCGTCGAAGCCCGGCTCGGCACGCCCGCCGAACTCGGTGTGCGTGTAGTCGATGCCGGTGTCGAGGATGTACGCGGTCACCCCGGCGCCGTTGCCCAGCGGGGTGAAGCTGTTGTCGAGCGGCAGTGCGCTCTGGTCGATGCGGTCCAGGCCCCACGAGGCGGCCGAAGCCCGCACACCGGGCGCCTTGGTCGGCACCGGCACGGACTGGACCGACGCGTCCTCCTCGACCGACTTCACCCCCGGAGTGCTGCGGACGGTCGCCAGCTGGGCCGCCGTCATCGGGACCGCGAAGCCGTTCATCGCCGAGGTGTAGACGAACGACGGCTTCAGCCCCAGCTGCTGCGCGGCCACCGCACCGTCCACCCCCTTCTCCAGGGTCACGATGTACTGGCCGGGCACGGCGTTCGGCGAGGTGTACAGCGGCGCCGGGGTCGGCTCCGGGCCGGCGGCGGAGGCCGTACCGGCCGCGAGGGGGGCCGCGGTGAGGAGGACGGCCGTGGCCAGACGTGCGAGCAGGCGCATGGAGGTGACTCCCTGAAGGAGGTGGGGGCTCGGCATGGGTGGAGCCGCCTCCACGACGGCGCGTGTCCGTCCGTCCTGGTGCGGCCTTTCCTTCCATCGGGTGTCGCCCCGGCGCGGCTTGACCCGCCGCCGCCCGCCCGGCCGATCGTCCGCGGTCCGCGCCACCCCCCGTCGCGCTGTCGCACACGCCGCGCAAGGGGGCGGCCCCTTGCGGGTCAAGGCCGCGCGGGCCCGTCACCCCTGGCCGGCAGGGCCCGGGGCGCCTCCGCAAGATCACCCGTACGGTCCGCCCCCAGACCGGCGAGCGCACGGCCGGTGCGCTCCCCGTGCCCCCGCCACACCTGCGGACGTCGTTGACCGGCAGCGCCGCCGCGTGGTGGCCTCGACCCATGCGCCTGCCCCTGAGCCGAGTCCTGCCCGTGGCCCTCGCCGTCCTGGCCGCCGTCGCCGTCCTGCCCGTGTCCGCGGCGAGCGCCTCCGAGCGCGGGCCCGTGCCGTACGCCTTCCCCGTCGACCACCCCACGTACATCGTCACCGTACGGAAGGACCTGGACCCGGCCGAGGTGGCGGGGCTGGTCGGGGTCACGCCGGTGCACGTGTTCCGCTCCTCGCTGCACGGCTTCGCCGCCCGGCTCTCCCCCGCCCAGGTCGCGGCGCTGGAGGTGCTGCCGGGCGTGGAGTCCATCGAGGAGGACGGCACCGCCTCCCAGGGCTGGACGTTCTAGGCCGGCTCAGCCGCGGGCGGCCTCGACGAAGGCGCGGATCAGGTCCGGGGACTTCACGCCGCGGGAGCTCTCGACGCCGCTGGAGACGTCCACGCCCCAGGCGCCGGTGGTCCGCACGGCCTCCCGGACGTTGCCGGGGTTCAGCCCGCCGGCCAGCAGCCAGTGGCCCGCGGGGGCGGTGAACTCCTGCGAGGCCCAGTTCCAGGGCTTGCCGGAGCCGGGGTCGGGGGCGTCGATCAGGAGCAGGTCCTCGCCGAACTCCCCGCAGCGGGCGACGTGCAGGGCGGTGGCCCGCAGCAGGGTGCGGGCCTCGGCGCGCAGCGCCTCGTAGTACTCGGGGCCCTCGTCGCCGTGCAGCTGTACGCCGCGGACGCCGCTCTCCTCGGTCAGCCGCCGGACCTCGTCCACGGACTGCCCGCGGAACACCCCCACGGTGAGCACCCCGGCGGGGACCCGCGCGGCCAGCTCCCGCGCGGCGTCGGCCCCGATCGTCCGGGGGCTCCCGGGCGCGAACACGAACCCGACGGCGTCGGCCCCCGCCTCGACGGCGGTGTCGAGGTCCCGCGCGGTCTTCAGCCCGCAGATCTTCACGAAGAGCTCGCTCATGCCCCCAGTCAAGCAAATTCCCCCGTCCGATGGTGATCCGTCTCGGCACCCGGGCGCGGCCCCCCGAGCGCCGCTAGCCTGGGACGGGCTACCCAGTGCGCAATACGCCACAGCGGAGGAACGACGGTGACGACCATGATCGAACGGGCCACACCGATAGAGCACGCGGCACCGCCGACCTTCGAGACCCTCCTGCGCACCGTCGAGGAGATGGACACGCCAGACGGCTTCAAAGCCGAGCTCATCCGGGGGAAGATCATCGTGTCGCCGTGGTCCAAGCTGCGCTATTCCCGCCCCATGCGCAAACTGCGCGAGCAGCTCCGGGCGTCCGCCCCCGCGGGGCACTTCGCGGACACGTCCCCGTTCCTTTTCCGGTTCTCGGCGGCAGAGCGCGGCTACGGACCGGACCTGTACGTCGCGGACGAGTCCGCCTTCGACGAGGAAGGGCGGCACGCGGACGGCGCCGCCCTGTCACTGGTCGGCGAGTTCACCTCCCTCTCGACGCAGGACGCCGACTGGAACGAGAAGCTCGACGTGTACGGCCGACTCGTGCCGGTCTACCTGGTGATCGACATGTCGGCATCCGAGATCACGTGCTTCTGGGACCCCTCCCCGCACGGGTACCGCTCCCGCACGACGGTTTCCTTCGGCGAGGACCTGCACCTGCCGAAGCCCTTCGACTGCGTGCTCGACACCACCGGTTTCTGACGCGGGCGGGTTGGGGGCGTAAGCCGTGGCGGACCGGCGCGGCGGCGGTGAAACGCCCGAGGGCGGCACCCCCCTGTACGGGGAGTACCGCCCTCGGTCGAGAACAGCCGATCAGCCAGGGGCCGATCAGAAGTCCATGTCACCGCCCGGCATGCCGCCCGGAGCGGCGGTGGCCTTCTCCGGCTTGTCGGCGATGACGGCCTCGGTGGTCAGGAACAGCGCGGCGATCGACGCGGCGTTCTGCAGCGCGGAGCGCGTGACCTTCGCCGGGTCGATGATGCCCTCGGCGATCATGTCGACGTACTCGCCGGTCGCGGCGTTCAGGCCGTGGCCGACGGGCAGGTTGCGCACCTTCTCGACGACGACGCCGCCCTCAAGACCGCCGTTGACGGCGATCTGCTTGAGCGGGGCCTCCAGGGCGAGCTTCACGGCGTTGGCACCGGTCGCCTCGTCACCCTCCAGCTCCAGCTTCTCGAAGACCGCGGAGGCCTGGAGCAGGGCCACGCCACCACCGGCGACGATGCCCTCCTCGACGGCCGCCTTCGCGTTGCGCACGGCGTCCTCGATGCGGTGCTTGCGCTCCTTGAGCTCGACCTCGGTCGCGGCACCGGCCTTGATGACGGCCACGCCGCCGGCCAGCTTCGCGAGGCGCTCCTGGAGCTTCTCGCGGTCGTAGTCCGAGTCGGAGTTCTCGATCTCGGCGCGGATCTGGTTGACGCGACCCTGGACCTGGTCGCTGTCACCGGCACCGTCGACGATCGTGGTCTCGTCCTTGGTGATGACGACCTTGCGGGCGCGGCCGAGCAGGTCGAGGCCCGCGTTCTCCAGCTTGAGGCCGACCTCCTCGGAGATGACCGTGCCGCCGGTGAGGATGGCGATGTCGCCGAGCATGGCCTTGCGGCGGTCGCCGAAGCCCGGGGCCTTGACGGCGACGGACTTGAAGGTGCCGCGGATCTTGTTGACGACCAGGGTCGACAGGGCCTCGCCCTCGACGTCCTCGGCGATGATCAGCAGCGGCTTGCCGGACTGCATGACCTTCTCCAGCAGCGGAAGGAGGTCCTTCACGTTGCCGACCTTGGAGTTGACGATCAGGATGTACGGGTCGTCGAGCGACGCCTCCATACGCTCCATGTCGGTGGCGAAGTACGCCGAGATGTAGCCCTTGTCGAAGCGCATACCCTCGGTGAGCTCCAGCTCCAGACCGAAGGTCTGGGACTCCTCGACGGTGATGACGCCTTCCTTGCCGACCTTGTCCATGGCCTCGGCGATGAGCTCGCCGATCTGGGTGTCAGCGGCGGAGATGGAGGCCGTGGAAGCGATCTGCTCCTTGGTCTCGACATCCTTCGCCTGCTCCAGCAGGGCGCCGGAGACGGCCTCGACGGCCTTCTCGATGCCACGCTTGAGGGCCATCGGGTTGGCGCCGGCGGCGACGTTGCGCAGGCCCTCGCGGACGAGCGCCTGGGCCAGCACGGTCGCGGTGGTCGTACCGTCGCCGGCGACGTCGTCCGTCTTCTTGGCGACTTCCTTGACCAGCTCGGCGCCGATCTTCTCGTACGGGTCCTCGAGCTCGATCTCCTTGGCGATGGAGACACCATCGTTGGTGATCGTGGGGGCGCCCCACTTCTTCTCAAGGACGACGTTGCGACCCTTGGGGCCAAGGGTGACCTTGACGGCGTCGGCGAGCTGGTTCATCCCGCGCTCGAGACCGCGCCGGGCCTCCTCGTCGAACGCAATGATCTTGGCCATCTGAAGTGGTCCTCCAGGACTGGGGTTCCCCCTGCGCCACGAGACGCGAGGGGAGGGTTGGATTGCTCCGGACCGCGCCCGCGCCCGCGACGGACGGCCTGCGTGCCCGGCGGTTCCTTCCCGCCGGACCCTGCGGGCCTCACCGACCCGGTCCTGTGTGGTAGCACTCTCAGCACGAGAGTGCTAACGCCAATGATTAGCACTCGACCCCCGAGAGTGCAAGCGGCTCACGCCAACGCGGACCCGCACGCGGGCACGCAGAAGGGCCCGCATCCCGGTCGGGGGATGCGGGCCCTCCTGCGTATGCGTCGGTGGTCGATCGCGCCGGGACTAGACGGCGAGCTTGACCATGTCCGCCTGCGGACCCTTCTGGCCCTGCGAGATCTCGAACTCGACCCGCTGACCCTCTTCAAGGGTGCGGTACCCGTCCATCTGGATGGCGCTGTAGTGGACGAACACATCCGCACCACCGTCGACCGCGATGAAGCCGTAGCCCTTCTCCGCGTTGAACCACTTGACGGTGCCCTGAGCCATGCCTAACTCCCCTATTACTGGCCCTTGCGCAGGACCGCACTTCGCGGTCCCGGGTCAGAACTTGCGCCGGAACGCCTCGACCGCGGCTGAATGTATCTGCACCGGTGCTGTGAGCAACAGGTCAATCCGACGAGAAATCTGGTCACGCGGATACATTGAAATAGAGTGAAAATTTGGCATCTACCGGGGCAACTCGGGCCCGACAAATCTCGCCAAAGCCCCATACCGCGCATGCATATTGACTCAATGTCAACCCTCACGCGACCCGCTCATATGCGGCGGGCAAGAACAGCGGAGGGGACTTCCCCAACTCTACCGCGCCCAATCAAGCAGAATTACCCCCTCCGCTTATTAACGGAGGGGGTAATTACGGTTGCGCGTGTCAGCAGCCGCCGGCCACGGCGGGGATGATCGAGACCCCGGCACCGTCCGGCGTGACGGCCTGCAGACCACCCTCGAAGCGCACGTCGTCGTCGTTGACATACACGTTCACGAAGCGGCGCAGCTTGCCCTGGTCGTCCAGGATGCGCGCCCCGATGCCCGGGTGGTTCTTCTCCAGCGACTCGATGACCTCGGCCAGGGTGGCGCCCTCGGCGGGGACCTCGGCCTGGCCGGCGGTGTAGGTGCGCAGGATGGTGGGGATGCGGACGTTGACGCTCATGGCGCTACTGCCTTTCCGGGAACGGCGGGGGATGGTCAGGCCAGGCCGGCGGCGCGGAACGCGTCCAGGCTGGGGCGGATGGTGGCGGTCTGCCCGCTGTCCGCGGCCACCGCCTCCAGGGTCTTGAGGCCGTCACCGGTGTTCAGGACCACGGTGGTCAGGGCCGGGTCGAGCAGCCCGTTCTCGATGAGCTTCTTCGTCACGCCGACGGTCACGCCGCCCGCGGTCTCGGCGAAGATGCCCTCGGTCTGCGCGAGGATCTTGATGGCCTCGACGACCTGCTCGTCGTTGACGTCCTCCACGTAACCGCCGGTGCGGCGCGCGATGTCCAGGACGTACGGGCCGTCGGCCGGGTTGCCGATGGCGAGCGACTTGGCGATGGTGTTCGGCTTCTGCGGGCGGACCACGTCGTGACCGGCCTTGAAGGCGGTCGACACGGGCGAGCAGCCCTCGGCCTGGGCGCCGAAGATCTTGTACGGCTTGTCCTCGACGAGGCCGAGCCTGATCAGCTCCTGGAGGCCCTTGTCGATCTTCGTCAGCTGCGAGCCGGACGCGATCGGGATGACGAGCTGGTCGGGCAGCTGCCAGCCGAGCTGCTCGCAGATCTCGTACGCGAGCGTCTTGGAGCCCTCGCCGTAGTACGGGCGCAGGTTGACGTTGACGAAGCCCCAGCCCTCGCCCAGCGGGTCGCCGATGAGCTCGGAGCAGAAGCGGTTGACGTCGTCGTAGTTGCCCTCGATGCCGACCAGGTCGCCGCCGTAGACGCCGGCCATGACGACCTTGCCCTGCTCCAGGTCGTGCGGGATGAACACGCACGAGCGGAAGCCGGCCCGGGCGGCCGCGGCGCCGACGGCGCCGGCCAGGTTGCCGGTGGAGGAGCAGGACAGGGTGGTGAAGCCGAAGGCGCGGGCCGCCTCGACGGCGATGGCCACGACGCGGTCCTTGAAGGAGTGCGTCGGGTTGCCGGAGTCGTCCTTGACGTAGAGCTTGCCGGTGACGCCCAGCTCCTTGGCCAGGTTCTCCGCGTCGACGAGCTTGGTGAAGCCCGGGTTCAGGCTGGGCTTGGAGGCCACGTCGGCGGGGACGGGCAGCAGGGGGGCGTAGCGCCAGATGTTGTTCGGGCCGGCCTCGATCGCGGCGCGCAGGGCCTCGACGTCTTCGGATGAACCGGTACCGGTGGGGAGCTCGTAGGCGACCTCCAGCGGCCCGAAGCACTCGACGCACGCGAAGATGGGGCCCAGCTCGAAGCGGGTACCGCACTCACGACACGAAAGGCCGGTGGCAGGTCCGAGATCGACAGAGGTGGCAACAGTCTGTGCAGCCATGATGGCGAGGCCCTTTCTCCTCATCTTCCCCATGGCGCACTTCGCCATGAGACGGAATTGGCACCTTCCCTAGCCGGGGACCCCGCAGCGTGCGTAGCGCAGCGCGAGAACCGACTGGAGGGTTGCCGGGGCTTCAACGGGCCGTGTCCCTCTGCCCCTCTGGATGAGCGGTATGGCACCGGGCCGCGCGCTCTGTGGCGCACCCGGGCGTTTGTGCACGAGGACCCCCGGCATGCCGTGGTCCTTCGCGTTGTTCAAGACTGTAACCGAAGTGCCCGGGCGGGTGAGACAGCCGTCCGAACCGCGAGATGGATCACTTTTCGGCCGAAAGGGCCGGACCCCACCGAGGAATCAGGAGTGCCGATCGTGCTGGATGAGGTGGAGCGCTGGCTGACGGACCGCTCCTGGTCCGCTGCCGACCGACCGCTCGACCAGCTGCTCGCCGCCAAACGTGCGGCGGGCACCACGGTCAGCGTGGTCCTGCCCGCCCTGGACGAGGAGGAGACGGTCGGCGCCATCGTCGAGGTGATCCGGCGCGATCTCATCGACGGACTGCCGCTCCCGCTCGTCGACGAGCTGCTGGTCGTCGACTCCGGTTCCACGGACCGGACGGCCGAGGTGGCGGCCGAGGCCGGCGCCCGCGTCGTGCACCGCGACGAGATCCTGCCGCGGATACCTGCCCTGCCCGGCAAGGGCGAGGTGCTGTGGCGCTCGCTGCTGGTGACCGGCGGGGACATCGTCTGCTTCGTGGACGCGGACCTGCGGGACTTCTCCTCCGCCTTCGTCTCCGGGATCGTCGGCCCGCTGCTGACCGAACCGGACGTGCAGTTCGTGAAGGCGATGTACGAGCGCCCGCTCGGCCCGGAGCTCCAGGGGCTCGCCTCCGGCAAGACCCCCGGCCAGGGCGGCCGGGTCACGGAGCTGGTGGCCCGGCCGCTGCTGAACCTGCACTGGCCGCAGCTGGCGGGCTTCGTGCAGCCGCTGGGCGGCGAGTACGCCGTACGCCGCTCCCTGCTGGAACGCCTGCCGTTCCCCGTGGGCTACGGCGTCGAGCTGGGCCTGCTGGTGGACGCGCTGCACACGGTCGGGCTGGACGCGCTGGCCCAGGTGGACGTGGGCGTACGGCTGCACCGCCACCAGGACGGGCAGGCCCTGGGCCGGATGGCCGCGGCGATCTACCGCACGGCGCAGCTGCGGCTCTCGCGGGCCCACCTGGTCCGGCCGGAGCTCACCCAGTTCGAGCGGGGGCCGGACGGGTTCGTGCCGCGCACCCACCCCGTGGACACCGAGGAGCGGCCGCCGATGAGGGAGATCAAGGAGTACGCGGGCCGCCGCGTGGCGTGAGGAACATCCGGGTTTGAGCGGGGCGGCCCCCGGCTAGGTTGGCGGCATGGCTTCCCAGGTACTCGTTGCAGCGAACCGCGGCCCGCTCTCGTACGCCCTCGACGCCGAGGGCGCCCTGTCCGCCCGGCGCGGCGGCGGCGGACTCGTCTCCGGACTCTCCGCGGCCCTGGCGCAGCAGCCGGACACGCTCTGGATCTGCGCGGCCCTCTCGGAGGGGGACCGGGAGGCGGTCCGCCGGGGCGTCGCCGAGCCCGGCGTCCGGATGCTGGACATCGATCCCGAGGTGTACGACGGCGCGTACAACGGCATCGCCAACTCGGTGCTCTGGTTCACCCACCACCACCTGTACGACATCCCGCGCGAGCCGGTCTTCGACGCGGAGTTCCGGCGGCGGTGGGGCGCGTACACGGAGTACAACCGGGCCTTCGCGCAGGCCCTCGCGCAGGAGGCGGCGGAGGGCGCATGCGTCCTGGTGCAGGACTACCAGCTGGCGCTCGTGCCGGGCCTGCTCCGGGAGCTGCGGCCGGACCTGCGGATTGCGCACTTCACGCACACGCCGTGGGCCTCGCCGGAGTTCCTGCGGATGCTGCCGGACGACATCCGCGCGCAGCTGCTGTGGGGGATGCTCGGGGCGGACCGGCTGGGCTTCCACACGCGGGCGTGGGCCGCCGACTTCGTACGGGGCGCGGGCATCGACGACGCGAGCGGGACCGCGGAGGGGGTCTGGCCGAGCGGGGGCGCACCCGGGGTGTGGCACCGCAAGGCGGCCCCGGACGGGAGCGGGCTGCTGGAGCGCCGGTTCACCGAGGTGGCCGCGTACCCCCTCGGAGTCGACGCGGACGAGCTGCGGGCGCTGGCGCACCGGCCCGAGGTGGACGACAAGCTGGCGGCGTTGCGGGCGGAGGTGGGCGATCTGAAGACGATCGTCCGGGTGGACCGCACCGAGCTGTCGAAGAACGTCCTGCGCGGTCTGCTCGCCTACCGGGAACTGCTGGCCGCGCACCCCGAGTGGCGCGGCCGGGTGGTGCACCTGGCCTCGGCGTACCCCTCACGGCAGGACCTGGAGGTCTACCGCAGGTACACGGCGTCGGTGCGAGAGCTCGCCGACGAGATCAACGCGGAGTTCGGCGAGGAGGGCGGCTGGCAGCCGGTCCTGGTCTCGGTGCAGGACGACTTCGCGCGCTCGCTCGCGGCGTACCGGATGGCGGACGTGGCGCTGGTGAACCCGGTGCGGGACGGGATGAACCTGGTGGCGAAGGAGATCCCGGTGGTGTCGGAGCAGGGGTGCGCGCTGGTGCTGTCGACGGGGGCGGGGGCGTACGCGGAGCTCCGCGCGGACGCGCTGACGGTGAACCCGTACGACGTGACGGCGACCGCGGAGGCCCTGCACACGGCCCTGTCGATGCCGGCCGCGGAACGCGCGGAACGCACGAAGCGCCTTGCTGCGGCAGCCACGGCCCTCCCCCCGTCCCGGTGGTTCGCGAACCAGCTGACCGACCTCCGCGCCCCCACCGGCCCCGCCGGCGATTGAGGCGCAGGTCCAGGCGCAGCTCCCGCCGCCCCGGCGGCCCGGACGGCTTCGCCCGGGCCTGCGGGGGCTCCGATGCTCCCGGGTCAGGCCCCGCGGGAGCGGATGGCTTCGGCCAGGGCGGCCAGGAAGGCCGTGACCTGCGCCGGTCCGGGGAGGACCAGGTCGGCGCGGGCCGCCAGCTCCGGGACCTCGGCGGAGCCGCTGCACACCAGCAGCCCCGGCAGGCCCTCGGCGCGCCGCTTCTCGACCACGGAGTACGCCGCGAGGTCGCCCAGGTCGTCACCGGCGTACAGCACCGCCTCGGCGCCCTGCTCCTCCAGGAATTCCGTGAGGGCCACGCCCTTGTCCATGCCCGGCGGGCGCAGCTCCAGGACGGCCCGGCCCGGCTCCACCATCAGCCCGTGCCGCGCGGCCAGCTCGGCCAGGGGCTCCCGCAGCGCGGCGAAGGCGGCCGCCGGGTCCGAGGCGCGCCGGGTGTGGACGGCCAGCGCCCGGCCCTTCTCCTCGATCCAGGTCCCGCGCCACGCGCCGATCGCGTCCAGGAAGCCGGGCAGCTCCGCCCGTACCGCCGCGACGCCGGGGTGTTCGGCCGGGGCGTGGACGATGCCGGTGACGGCGTCCCACCGCTCGGCTCCGTAGTGGCCGAGGACCACCAGGTGTTCGAGTCCGGCAACCCCGGCGAAGCCCCCGTACCGTACGGCGACCCCTGCCGGCCGGCCGGTGATCACGGCGACCGAGGCGACCTCGGGGGCGAGCGCGGCCACGGCCGGTACGGCGCCGGGGTGGGCGCGCGCCTGGTCCGGGTCGGGGACGATCTCGGCGAGGGTGCCGTCGAAGTCGAGTGCGACCACGGAACGGCGGGGTACCCGGAGCAGGGCTTCCAGCCCCTCGCGTCCGGCGGCTGTGTCGGGCATCGGCAGGTTGCTGTGCGGATGGCTCGCCATAAGGACGACCCTAACCGGCCCGCTCCCTCCCGGCTACGGCGCCTGCGGCGCGCTCAGCGCCGGGCCCGCTGCGCCTCGCGGAGCCGGCGCAGCCGGTTCACGGTGCCCGGTGCGTGGGCCAGCGCCCGCGGATCGTCCATGAGCGCATTGAGCAGCTGGTAGTACCGGACCGGGGTGAGCCCGAGGCCCTCCCGTATCGCCCGCTCCTTGGCCCCGGGACCGGGCCAGGTGCGCCCCTCGTACGCGAGCACCGCGGCCTCGGTCGCCGTGAGCTGCCCGTCGTCCGTCATACGGCCAGATTAACGCCGCCCACCGACACGCCCCCGGGGCTCCGGGGGCGAGGCCCCGGGGGCCGTCCCCGCTCCGGGACCGGTCAGTGCGTATCGGCCGACCGCGCGGCCAGCGCGATCTCCTCCAGCACCTTCGCCGGCTGCCCGCCCGGCTGCACGCTCGCGCCGATCTTCTGCTTGACGTCCTCGCTGACCCCGGCCCAGGACTTCTTGCCCACCGGGTAGAGCCGGGCGTTCTGCAGGGCCTGGAGGAAGACCTTCAGCTGCTGCGCCGAGGCGCCCGTACCGGCCTCCATCGCCCGGTAGCCGCTCGTCGTCGCGGGCAGCAGGTCGTACTTGGCGGTGAAGGCGGTCACGTTCTGGGGCGTGTACAGGTAGTCCAGGAACTTGCCCGACTCCACCCGGTGCCCATTCTTGAAGGCCATCACCCAGTCCGCGACGCCCATGGTCGGGTGCTCGGTCCCGTCGGCCGTCGGCATGGCCACCATGCCGAACTTCACGCCTTTCGCGGCCGCCTGCTTCAGCAGCGTCGGGTGGCCGTTGAGCATGCCGACCTCGCCCCGGGAGAAGGCGTCGAAGGCGGCCTGCCGGTCGGTCTTGCCCGGCTCGGCCGCGCCGGTCAGCCCCTGGCCGACCATCTTGTCCCGGAGGAACTCGAAGGTCTTGATGTTCTCCGGGGAGTCGATGGCGTAGGCCTCCTCGTTGTCGGTGTAGCCGCCACCGCCCGCGAGCATCCACATCATCGTCTCTGCCTGCGCCTCCTCGCGGCCCAGCGGCAGCGCGAAGGGTGTGGGCACGCCGGCGGCCTTGAGCTTCTTCGCGGCCGCCTCCAGGTCCGCCCAGCTCTTGGGCTGCCAGCCGCCCCTGGCGTCCTTCGCGAGCACGCCCGCGTCGGTCAGCAGCTTCTCGTTGTAGAAGAGGAGCCGGGTGCTGGAGACGAAGGGCATGCCGTACTGGACGCGCTTGACCTTCCCCGCGTCCGCGAGCGGGGCGAGGAAGTCGGCCTCGGTCTTCACGGCGAGCAGTTCGTCGGCGGTGTAGAGCTTGCCGGCGGCCGCGTAGTCGGCGTAGGCGCCGATCTGCGCGATGTCGGGCGCCTTCCCGGCCTTGACCATCTCGGCGACCTTGGCGTCGACCTCGGACCAGGAGTAGACGCTGACCTCGACCTTGATGCCGGGGTGGTCCTTCTCGAAGTCCGCGGCGAGGTCCTTCCAGTACGCGGACGAGGAGTTCTGCGGATTGTCCCCGTAGTCGGCCGCCACGACCCGCAGGGTCACCTCGTTGTCCCCGGTGATGCTCTCCAGGCTGCCGCAGCCGGTCAGCGTCACGGCGGTCAGGCACAGCGCGGCGCCTGCCGCGGCCAGGCTCAGGTAACGGCCCTTCACGGTTCTCGATCCACCCCTTGTTGTCCGTACGATCAACGTAAGGTCTACACCACTTTGGCGGCTCTTCCACATCCGGGTCAGGGGAGGGCCCCGAATTTGTATGGCAGCTCAACAATCCCCCTCAATGGACTAGACCTTTCCCCGCCGAGCACGCGAGACTGTCACCTGTGAAACCCGTGAAACACGTCATCGCCCTCGATGTGGGCGGCACCGGGATGAAGGCCGCCCTCGTCGGCGAGGACGGCACCCTGCTCCACGAGGCGCGCCGCGCCACCGGCCGCGAGCGGGGCCCCGACGCCGTCGTCGAGACGATCCTGGACTTCGCCGCCGAGCTGGGCGCGCTCGGCCGCGAACGCTTCGGCCGCCCCGCCTCGGCGGCCGGAGTCGCCGTCCCCGGCATCGTCGACGCCGAGAACGGGATCGCCGTCTACGCGGCGAACCTCGGCTGGCGCGACGTACCGATGCGCGAGCTGCTCGGCAGGCGGCTCGGCTCGCTCCCGGTGGCACTGGGCCACGACGTGCGCACGGGCGGACTCGCCGAGGGCCGCATCGGCGCCGGGCGCGGCGCCGACCGCTTCCTGTTCGTCCCCCTCGGCACCGGCATCGCCGGCGCCATCGGCATCGCGGGCCGCATCGAGGCGGGCGCCCACGGCTACGCCGGGGAGATCGGCCACATCGTGGTCCGCCCCGGCGGCCCCTCCTGCGGCTGCGGGCAGTACGGCTGCCTGGAGACCCTCGCCTCCGCCTCCGCCGTCAGCCGCGCCTGGGCGGCGGCCTGCGGCAATCCGGAGGCGGACGCCGCGGACTGCGCCAAGGCCGTCGGGTCCGGCGATCCCGCGGCCCGTGAGGTGTGGCAGACCGCCGTCGGCGCCCTCGCCGACGGCCTGGTCACCGCGATCACCCTGCTGGACCCGCGCACGCTGATCATCGGTGGCGGGCTGGCCGAGGCGGGGGAAACCTTGTTCACACCCCTACGGGCGGCCGTCGAGGAGCGCGTGACGTTCCAGCGCCTGCCCCACATCGTGCCGGCGGCCCTCGGGGACACCGCCGGATGCCTGGGCGCAGGGCTGCTCGCCTGGGACCTACTCGCCACGGAGGTACCTGCCTGATGTCCGGAAGCGCACAGAGCACCGTTCTCTCCGGCGCCAGAGTGGTCCTGCCCACCGGAACCGTGGCGGGCGGCCGCGTCATCGTCTCCGGCGAGCGCATCGCAGGCAGCGCCGAGGAGGGCGCGCGGCTCCTCGACCTGTCCGGGCACTGGATCGTCCCCGGCTTCGTGGACATGCACAACCACGGCGGCGGCGGCGCCTCCTTCACCTCCGGCACCGCCGAGGAGGTGCTCCGGGGCGTACGCACCCACCGCGAGCACGGCACCACCACCCTCGTCGCCTCCACCGTCACCGGCGACCTGGACGAGCTGGCCCGCCGCGCCGCCCTGCTCGCCGAGCTGACGCAGCAGGGCGAGATCGCGGGCATCCACTTCGAGGGCCCCTTCATCAACCCCTGCCGCAAGGGCGCCCACAAGGAGGAGCTGCTCCGCGACCCCGACCCGGCCGAGGTCCGCAAGCTGGTCGACGCCGCGCACGGCGCCGCCCGCATGGTCACCCTCGCCACCGAACTCCCGGGCGGCCTGGACTCCGTGCGGCTGCTGACCGAGCACGGGATCATCGCCGCGATCGGCCACACCGACTCCACGTACGACCAGACGCGCCAGGCCATCGACGCGGGCGCGACCGTGGCCACCCACCTCTACAACGCGATGCCGGGCATGGAGCACCGCGCCCCCGGGCCGATCGCCGCGCTGCTGGAGGACGAACGGGTCACCGTCGAGCTGATCAACGACGGCACCCACCTGCACCCGGCGATGCTGGAACTGGCCTTCCACCACGCGGGCGCCCACCGGGTCGCGCTGATCACCGACGCGATGGACGCGGCCGGCTTCGGCGACGGGACCTACCACCTGGGCGCGCTGGAGGTGGAGGTCAAGCAGGGCGTGGCCCGCCTCGTCGAGGGCGGTTCGATCGCCGGCTCCACCCTCACCCTGGACACGGCCTTCAAGCGGTCGGTCACCCTGGACCGGCTGCCGGTGGAGTCCGTGGTCCAGGCGATCTCCGCCAACCCCGCCAAACTGCTCGGCCTCTACGACCAGGTGGGCTCCCTGGAGCCCGGCAAGTACGCCGACCTCGTGGTCCTCGACGCCGCATTCGACGTCAAGGGCGTCATGCGGCGCGGCGAATGGATCGTCAGCCCGCCCGGCGCGCCGCTGGTCTGAGCGGGTATCCGGTGAAGCGGGCGGCCGGGGGGACTGGGCCGCCCGCGCATCTTTTTGGCATGATCCCGGCACACACCGAGACCGGGGCTTGCCATGATCCTGACCGTGACGCTCAACACCGCACTCGACGTCACCCACCGCGTACCGCAGTTGCTCCCGCACGCCTCGCACCGGGTCACGACCGTGACCGAACGCCCCGGCGGCAAGGGCCTCAACGTCGCCCGGGTGCTGGCGGCGCTCGGCCACGAGGTCACCGCGACCGGCTTCGCGGGCGGCCGCACGGGCGAGACCGTACGCGAACTGCTCGCCGAGGCGGGCGGGGTGACGGACGCCCTGCTGCCCTGCGCGGGCACCACCCGCCGCACCCTGGCCGTGGTCGACGCGTCCTCGGGCGACACCACGCAGTTCAACGAGCCGGGCCCGCTCATCGGTTCCGCGGAATGGTCCCGGTTCCTGGAGCACTACGAGGAGCTGGTGGCCGGCGCCGACGCGGTGGCCCTGTGCGGCAGCCTGCCGCCGGGCGTGCCCGTCGGCGCGTACGCCACCCTCGTACGGGCCGCCCGGGCCGCCGGGGCGCCGGTGCTGTTGGACACCAGCGGAGAGGCACTGCGCCGCGGGGTCGCCGCCCGCCCCGAGATGATCAAGCCGAACGCGGCCGAACTCGCCGAGCTGACCGGATCCCGCGAACCCCTCCGGGCCACCCGCGACGCCCGCCGCCGGGGCGCCCACGCCGTGGTCACCTCGCTCGGACCGGACGGCCTGCTGGCGGCCACGGCCGAAGGCACCTGGCAGGCGGCCCCGCCCCGCGCCCTGGCGGGCAACCCGACCGGAGCCGGCGACTCCGCCGTCGCGGGCCTGCTCTCCGCCCTCACCGAGGGCCTGGACTGGCCGGGCCGCCTGACCCGCGCGGTCGCCCTGTCGGCGGCCACGGTGCACGCGCCGACGGCGGGAGACTTCGACCCCCGCACCTACGAGGAGGTACGGGGGTCGGTGAAGGTCACGGCCGCGTAGGGCCGGCGGCGGGGCGGTCAGCCCTTTTCGAGCCACAGCTGGTCGATGTTGACGTTGCACTTGTTGCCGGCCTCACACGACAGCTTGATCGTGTTCGTGCCCTTGTTGAGGGTGACCTGGCCCCAGGTGGTCTGCCAGCCCTTCTCCCAGTCCCCCTTGGGGGAGTTGGCGAAGTTCCGCATGTTCAGCGGGCTGCTGTTCGGCTTCCCGTTCACGGCGAGCGTGGCGTTCGCGTCCTCGCCGGGAATGCCGAACCGGACGTAGAGCCGGTAGGTGCCCTCCTTGGGGAGGTCCAGCGTCCAGGTGAGGGCCGCGCCGGGCTGGTTGAAGTTCCCGACGTACTGGCCGCCGGTGCTCTTCGCGCCCGGTACGGCGTTCTGGAGGGTGGCGTTGCCGGTGAGGGCCATGCCCGAGCCGGCCGCCTCGCCCTTCGGCAGCGGCGCCTCCGAGGCCGACGGGGAGCCGCTCGGCTGGGGGGAACCGGAGTTCTGCGGGGGCGCCGACTGGTTCTGCCCGGCCAGGTCCGCCTTGCCGTCCTTGTCCTTGCCGTCGCCGCCGAAGGCCAGGGCCGCGCCGATGCCGATCACGACCGCCGCCACCACCGCGACCGCAGCGATCAGCAGGCCCTTGCGGCTGGAGCCGCCGCCGTGGCCGCCGCCGTGACCCGGCACGGGGACCTGCGCGGTGGCGTGCTGCTGCTGCGGCGGGACGCCGTAGCCGCCCGCCTGGAGCGCCTCGGGGGCCTGGTACTGGGCCTGGTAGGCCGGCGGCTGCTGCTGCGGGACCTGCCCGCGCTGGCCGCCGTACGTGCGCTCGCCGACCGTACGCACCTGGTTGTACGAGGTACGGGGGACACCGGGCTGGGCACCGGGCTGACCACCGCCCGTCGGGCCTGGGAAGCCGTATCCACCGCCCGAGCTGGGCGGGGTGGCTCCGGCGGCCTGGCCGTCCGCGTAGAGGTAGCCGAACGGATCGTCGTCCTCGGGCTTGTTCGCCCCGCTGTTCGGGCCGTTGTTCGCGGGCGTCGTCATCGCAGGTCACTCCTTTCGACCCACGGGAGCCTACCCCGAACACGTGCACCCACGGGCGGCCGATCGCCTCAGCCCGCCCGCCGGTGCGCCTTGGAACGGGACCTTTTCTCGATGTACATCCTCTGGTCGGCCGAGCGCAGCACCTCGTCCGCCGACATGCCGCAGCTGGCCCAGCCGATGCCGAAACTGGCTCCGACCCGCACCGCGCGGCCGTCGACCCGGATCGGCGGGATGATCGCGTTGCGCAGCCGGACGGCCAGGTCGGCGGCGTCTGCCGCACCGAGCCCGTCGGCCAGAACGACGAATTCGTCACCACCCAGCCGGGCGACGGTGTCACCGTCCCTGACGCCGGTCGTCAGGCGCCGCGCCACCTCGATGAGCACCGCGTCACCGGTGTGGTGCCCGAACCGGTCGTTGATCGACTTGAAGCCGTCGAGATCGCAGAAGAGCACCGCGAGCCCCTTCGTCCCGTCGTCGATGTCGCCCGCGGGCGCCACCGTGTGCACGTGGTGGTCGTACGGGCCGGCGCCCGCGGCGGGAGCGGCTCCCGGGCAGGACCCCGGATCGCCCGGGCCCGGGCCCGCGCCCGCACCGCCGGGCCCGCCGGCGTACTCGTAGGGGCCGGGGAACCCGTCGGACCGGAACCCGTGCTCCCCGGCGCCGACCGCGGCCGCGCCGCCCCGCTCGTAAGCCGCGTCCAGCGCCTCGACGGCCGTCGCCCGCACCGACTGCGGCCTGCGGCACAGCCGCGCCCCCAGCCGGGAGCGCAGCTCGGCGCTGTTGGGCAGGCCGGTCAGCGAATCGTGGCTGGCCCGGTGGGCGAGCTGGAGCTCGTGGCGCTTGCGCTCCTCGATGTCCTCGACGTGCGTGAGCAGGAACCGCGGCCCGTCGGCGGCGTCCGCGACCACCGAATTGCGCAGCGACACCCACACGTAGGTGCCGTCGCGCCGCCCGAGGCGCAGCTCGGCGCGCCCGCCCTCGGCGGAGGTCCGCAGCAGGGTCCCGATGTCCTCGGGATGGACCAGGTCGGAGAAGGAGTACCGGCGCAGGACGGAGGCGGGCCGCCCCAGCAGCCGGCACAGGGCGTCGTTGGTCCGCAGCAGCCGTCCGTGCTGGTCCCCGCCCATCTCGGCGATGGCCATCCCGCTCGGCGCGTACTCGAAGGCCTGCCGGAAGGACTCCTCGCTCGCCCGCAGCGCCTGCTGCTCGCGTTCGAGGCGGACGAGGGCCCGCTGCATGTTCGCGCGGAGCCTGGCGTTGCTGATCGCAATCGCTGCTTGGAAGGCGTACATCTGGAGCGCCTCGCGCCCCCATGCGCCGGGGCGGCGCCCGTTGCGCGGTCTGTCCACCGAAATGACACCCAGAAGTTCCCCGCCAGACGCATACATGGGGGCGTAGAGCCGGTCCTCGGGGTGCCACTCGTCCTCGAAGCGGGGATCGGGGCCCTCGGTGTGCCACTGGGGCACGTCGTCCTCCAGGAGGACCCAACCCTCGGTGTGCGGGATGAAGCGCAGGCCGTCCCAGTTCTCACCCATCGTCAGGCGGCGCTCCCATGACGAACGGGAGCCGACGCGACCGGTGATGAGCGCCTCGGCGGCGGGGTCGCCGGCGAAGGCGGCGACGACGAGATCCCCGTCAGGGCGTACGAGGTTGACACAGGCGAGTTCGTAGCCGAGGCCCACGACGATGCCGTCCACGACGGTCTGCAGGGTGTCCGCCAGGCTCCTGGCCGTGTTGAGCTCGGCCACCACCTGGTGAAGCTGCCGCAGGGTCGCAAGACGGACGTACGGCTCCGACTCGGTCTCCATTGCTCGCTCTCCCCGAGACCTCGACAGCAACTCCAGGTTTGTCATCGGCGTTTCGTTGCGGTGTCCCGTCCACTGAATCACAGTGAGCTGTGCCGCAGGTACACAGGGTCAACAAATCTTGCCCTCTGTGACTCAAGTCACACGAGATGAATAAAGGTGCCCTCTGGGGGTGGTGCGGACTGGGAGCGCTCCCCTGCCTTCCCGCACGCAAACGATACGCCCGGGCCTAGGCCGAGGGGCGGGGACGCGGCTCGGACCAGGGCCCGATGTGCGCGGCGGGAGGGCGAGACTAGCGTTCCCGACGTGCCGAATACGACTCCTGTTCCCCTGGCTCCCGTTCCGACCCTTCATCCTGAGGGGGTGAGCAACGACGAGTTCCGGGCCGCGATGTCCCGACTGGCGGCAGGCGTGTGCCTGGTCACCGCGCACGAGGCGCCCCTGACGGCGGACGGCCCGCGCGGCGAGGACGTCGGCATGACCGCGACGGCCTTCATGTCGGTGTCCCTGGAACCGCCGCTGGTCCTCGTGAGCCTGCGCGAGGGCTCCCGGATGGACGACCTGCTGGCGGAGCAGCCCCTGTGGGCGGTCTCCCTGCTGGCCGACCACCAGCTGCAGGTGGCGGGGCGCTTCGCGATGAAGGGCCGGATCAGCGACCGCCTGCTCTTCGCGGACCTGCCCTTCGTACGGGGCGAGGCCTCGGGCGCCCCGCTGCTGTCGGGCGCGCTGGCCACGCTGGAGTGCCGTACGGAGGACCGGGTCGCGGCGGGCGACCACACCCTGGTGATCGGCCGCGTCCTGACCTCGGCCCTGCCGTCCCCGGACGGCGCACCGCTGACCTACTTCCGCGGCCGCTACCGCCACCTGGCCGGTTAGGCCGCCTCTTCCGCCTCTTCCGCCTCTTCCGGCGGCGGGGGCGGGGCCTGGAGGCCGCGCCGCCCGGGCCGGTTACCAGTCGCGGCCGGTGCGGCCGCGCTTCGTCTCGGAGCGGGCCTTCTTCTCACGCAGGCGCCGCTCGTTGATCCCGCGCGGGATCTTCGTGGCGCGCCGCGGCTTGGGCGGCGGGGCCGTGGCCTCGGCGAGCAGCGAAGCCAGCCGGACCAGCGCCATCTCCCGGTTGCGCCACTGCGAGCGGTGCTCGGACGCCCGTACGGTGACCACCCCGTCCACCAGCCGCGCGGCGAGCCGCTCCAGCGCGCGCTCCTTCCACACCTGCGGCAGCGCCTTCGTCGCGGCCAGGTCGAACAGCAGCTCCACCCGGGAGTCCGAGGTGTTCACGTGCTGGCCGCCCGGTCCGGAGGAACGCGAGAACCGCCAGGCGAGCTCCGCCTCGGGGAGCACGACCGAACCGCGGATGACATGGGGACCAGGCATGCCCCCATGATCCCGCCCCGCGCGCCGCCCGTCACGCGCATTTCCCCGCCGCGGAACCTGCGGGCCCCCTCGTGGCGTTATGAAGAGCAGCGGTAACTTGGCCCCACCTCGCGGCCATGCGACGACTGCGACGACGAAGGGACACCAGTCAAAATGGCAGTAAGCCTGTCCAAGGGCGGCAACGTCTCGCTCACGAAGGAGGCCCCCGGCCTCAGTGCCGTCACGGTCGGCCTCGGCTGGGACGTCCGGACGACGACCGGTGTCGACTTCGACCTCGACGCCTCCGCCATCGCGGTCAACGCCATGGGCAAGGTCGTCTCCGACGGGCACTTCGTCTTCTTCAACAACAAGTCCACCCCGGACCAGACCATCGTCCACACCGGTGACAACCGCACCGGTGAGGGCGCCGGCGACGACGAGGCCATCAAGGTCAACCTCGCGGGCCTGCCCGCCGACGTCGACAAGATCGTCTTCCCGGTCTCCATCTACGACGCCGACTCCCGCAGCCAGAACTTCGGCCAGGTCCGCAACGCGTACATCCGCGTCGTGAACCAGGCCGGCGGCGCCGAGATCGCCCGCTACGACCTCTCCGAGGACGCGGCCACCGAGACCGCCATGGTCTTCGGCGAGCTCTACCGCAACGGCGCGGAGTGGAAGTTCCGCGCGGTCGGCCAGGGTTACGCCTCCGGCCTCACCGGCATCGCCCAGGACTTCGGCGTCAACGTCTGAGTCCCGCCCGGCACCCACGAAGCCCCCTCCCGGCCGTGGCGAATTCCAGGGGGCTTCGCCCCCGTCAGGACCCGCGCCGGGGCGGGGCGCGCCGGGGCCGGGGTCGGTCCGCGCCGGGGCCGGGGCCGGGGCCGGCCCGCGTCCCGGCCGCCGGCGGGGCCGTACACGGCCTCGCGGTCCGCTAGCGTGCGCCAGGTGATCCTCCAGCCGCTCGCCCCGGTCGACGGCGCCCTGCCGGGCCCCGTCCTCACCGAGATCGCCGCCCTCTACGCCACCAACCGCGCGTTCTTCGAGCTCAGCGGCGACTTCCCCGACCCCGCCCGCATCACCGTCGAACAGGTCGCGGCCGCCCTCGCCGACGAACTCGCCCACGACGGCGCCGAAGTGCTCCTGGCCCGCTCCGCCGGCCGGCTGGTCGGACTCGCCGCCACCCTCGCCCACCACCCCGACCCCGCCTCCGGAGACCCGGACCCGTGGATCGGCCTGCTGCTCGTCGACGCCACCGCCCACCGCCGCGGACACGGGCGCACCCTCGCCGCCCTCCTGGAGGAGCGCTTCCGCACCGCGGGCCGTACCGGCGTACGGATCGCCGTACTGGACAACAACCCGGGCGCCCTCGCGTTCTGGCAGGCCCAGGGGTACACCGTCCTGCGCCACGCCAAGGACCTCGAACGGGGCCGCGACTGCGCGGTCCTGCGCAAGCCCCTCCAAGGGGCTCCGGTCCCGGGGGCGCCGGACCCCGGGGTCTAGGTGTATTGGCCCGCAGGGTTGTTAACGCGGCTGATGGGCGGCTTGCCGT
Source organism: Streptomyces sp. NPDC044571 (assembly GCF_040647115.1). Taxonomy (NCBI): domain Bacteria; kingdom Bacillati; phylum Actinomycetota; class Actinomycetes; order Kitasatosporales; family Streptomycetaceae; genus Streptomyces; species Streptomyces sp. NPDC044571. The sequence continues at coordinate 46 of NZ_JBEZBN010000011.1, read as the reverse complement.
CGAGTGCGGTGTGGCAGCGGTGGTGGTTGTAGGTGTGGAGGAAGTC